>JAHHTM010000006.1 GCA_020024675.1 Muricomes sp. | reverse complement strand
AGATAAAGAAGGATGTGTGCATGAATTTCCAACAGAAATAAAAGGAAAAAAACAACTGCTTATGTGGCTTTGGGAAGCGCAAGAACCAACAGAACATATTTTAAATGAGATGGCTGAAAAAATAGACGATTTTCAAGCGTCTAATACCGAGATATCATTTATAACAAGAAATCAAGAAGCTTATCAAGATAGAAATATTTCAAGGATTCTACAAATGATTCCAAAAATAAAAACATATACTTCTAATATAGAAGAAGATTGTAACCTTTTAGGAAGAAGAATGTATGTAGATCCTGAACGTCTGCCGTTGATTATAGTTGCAGACAAAAATGGAAAAGGAGTTTATGCAACCAGTGGATATAATGTAGGAACTGCAGAAATGTTGTTGCGAGTGTTGAAAGAAATAGAGTAATGTTTTTCTGCCAGTGGGTTCAGCCTGCTGGCAGTTTTTTATCTTTGGAAATTGTGAGTTCTGATTATTTTCGTTAAAAATTGAAAACATAAAGGACTTGAATTATACCCCCACAGGGTATATAATAACTTTTGTAAAGCGAGGTGGAAAAATGAAAGAGCAAACAGGATGCTGTCATAAGACAAAAGAACGTACAGAAAAAGAGTACAAAAATCTCATCAATCGCCTGAATCGAATAGAAGGTCAAATCAGAGGAATAAAAAAAATGGTTGAGAATGATAGTTATTGTACAGATATTCTCGTGCAGGTTTCAGCAGTAAATGCAGCACTTAATAGTTTTAATAAAGTTCTTCTTTCAAATCACATAAGAACCTGTGTAGCGAAAGATATAAGAGAAGGAAAAGAGGAAACTATTGATGAGCTTGTTTTCACTTTGCAAAAATTAATGAAATAAAAGGAGGCAGATTATGGAACAATTTTCCGTAACGGGGATGAGTTGCGCAGCATGCAGTGCCCGAGTAGAGAAGGCAGTATCAGCTGTTCCGGGAGTGACATCCTGCTCAGTCAGCCTTTTGACTAATTCTATGGGGGTAGAGGGAACAGCTACGCCAGAACAAATTATAGCAGCGGTAGAAGAAGCGGGGTATGGAGCTTCCTCAAAATCCGCAGCAAATAAAAGTTCGTCTACATCAATTTCTTCAAATGAAGAAATGTTGAAAGACAAAGAAACACCTGTATTAAAGAAACGTTTGATCGTTTCATTATGCTTTTTGATACCACTTATGTATGTTTCTATGGGACATATGATGTGGAATTGGCCATTGCCTGACTATATTGCAAAAAATCCGGTGTCTATCGGTATGATACAGATGCTTTTGGCAGTGATTGTTATGGTGGTCAATCAGAAGTTTTTTATTAGTGGATTTAAGAGTCTGATAAAAAAAGCACCGAATATGGATACACTGGTAGCATTAGGATCAGCAGCATCCTTTGGATATAGTACATTTGTGCTGTTCTTAATGTCTCACGCACAGATGCAGCAAGATGCAGAAAAAGCAATGTCATATATGCATGAGTTTTATTTTGAATCAGCGGCCATGATTCTTACCCTTATTACAGTTGGAAAGATGTTGGAAGCAAGATCAAAGGGAAAAACAACAGATGCTCTTAAAAGTCTGATGAAGTTGGCACCAAAGACTGCTGTGATCATTCAAAATGGAGAAGAAGTGGAAGTTTCTATAGATCAAGTTAAAAAGGGGGATGTTTTCGTTGTTCGTCCCGGAGAAAATATTCCAGTAGATGGTGTGATCCTTGAGGGATCGACTGCGGTAAATGAATCTGCTTTGACAGGGGAAAGTATTCCGGTAGACAAAGAGGAAGGCGATCTTGTATCAGCAGCTACGCTTAATCATTCTGGATTTATAAAATGTGAAGCCACAAGAGTTGGGGAAGATACGACATTATCTCAGATCATTCAGATGGTAAGTGATGCAGCTGCAACAAAGGCACCGATTGCCAAGATTGCAGATAAAGTATCAGGTGTATTCGTACCAACAGTTATTATTATAGCAGTATTGACCACGATCATCTGGCTGATTGTCGGATATCCTATTGGATTTGCACTTGCAAGAGGAATTTCGGTTCTTGTTATCAGCTGTCCATGTGCTCTTGGTCTTGCAACACCAGTTGCTATTATGGTGGGAAATGGAATGGGAGCAAAGCATGGGATTATGTTTAAAACTGCGGTGTCACTTGAGCAGGCAGGAAAAACAGAAATTGTTGCACTTGATAAAACAGGAACAATCACAAGTGGGGAACCGAAGGTAACAGATATTATACCAGCGGAGGGGATCAGTGAAGAAGAGCTTATTAAGGTTGCTCATGCGTTAGAAATAAAAAGTGAACATCCATTAGCAAGAGCGATCCTTTCTATGGCTGAAGAAAGACAACTTACAGCAGAAGAAATTACAGAGTTTAAGGCACTTCCTGGTAATGGACTTTCTGGAAACCTTAGGGGAGAAAATCTTGCAGGAGGAAACCTGAAATTTATTGTAAGTAATGCAGAAGTTGCAGAGGAAATCCGCAAGAAAGCAGAGGCACTTGCAGAAGATGGAAAAACGCCATTATTTTTCAGCAAGGCAGGAAAACTTGCAGGTATCATTGCTGTAGCAGATGTGATTAAGGAAGACAGTCCGCGTGCAGTAAAAGAACTTCAAAATATGGGCATCAAAGTAGTTATGCTTACAGGGGATAATGAGAAGACAGCTAAAGCAATTGGACGTCAGGCAGGCGTAGATGAAGTAATCGCAGGGGTACTTCCGGAAGGAAAAGAAAGTGTGATCCGCACACTTAGAAAAAAGGGAAGAACCGCTATGGTTGGAGATGGTATCAATGATGCACCGGCTCTTACAAGAGCTGATATTGGAATTGCAATTGGTGCAGGAACAGATATCGCCATTGATGCGGCGGATGTAGTCCTTATGAAGAGCAGATTAAGTGATGTACCAGCAGCCATTCGCTTAAGCCGAGCGACGCTTACAAACATCCACGAAAATCTTTTTTGGGCATTTATTTATAATATTCTAGGTCTTCCATTGGCGGCGGGATTGTGGTATCCTATTTTACAGTGGAAGTTAAATCCCATGTTCGGTGCAGCGGCAATGAGCCTTTCAAGTTTTTGCGTTGTAACAAATGCATTACGTTTAAATCTGTTTAAGATGTATGATGCATCAAGAGATAGAAAAATAAAAGTGAAAAAGAAAAAGGAGGAAGAAAAAATGGAAAGAACACTTAAAGTAGAAGGTATGATGTGCCCACACTGTGAGGCAGCTGTAAAGACAGCCTTGGAAGCACTTGCAGAGGTTGATGAAGCGGTGGCAAGCCACGAAGCAGGTACAGCTGTTGTGACATTAAATGCAGAGATTGCAAATGATGTTTTAAAGAAAACAGTTGAAGATAAAGGTTATAAAGTTTTAGATATTAAATAAATAAGAGGTTGATAAGAATGCGTAACAGATTTATGCAGTTTATGCAGGGCAGATATGGTTTTGATGATTTTTCAAGATTTATGTTTATGATTGGTGCAGTAATGGTTTTATTATCATCTGCATTTAGAGAGAAGAGCATAAGTGTACTTTTTTATCTTATAGGTTGGGTTTTACTTGTTTATTGCTGTGTAAGAGTTTTCTCGAGAAATATTCAGAAGCGTTATGCAGAGAATCAAAAATTTCTTCAAAAAACAGCACGTGTAAGAGGAAATTTTAAGAATATAAAAAGTGATATGCTACAAAGAAAAATGTATCATATTTATCGATGTAAACAAAAAATCCGAATTCCGAGAGGAAAGGGAAAAATCGAAATACGCTGCCCGAAATGTGGCACAACATTTATTAAAAATAGTTAAAAAAGAGTCTGTAACTTTTCGTATCAAAAGTTACAGACTTTTTTTAAAGACAGAGAAATTCTTTGCAGGCTTTTTTTGAACCGGCAACGACAGAACAAGGTCGATCAAATACAAGAGCAGATCCATCCATTTGAGAAATAAATCCACCAGCTTCTGTAATAATAAGTGAGGAAGCAGCGTAATCCCATGGACTTAATTTCAGCTCAAAAAACAGATCAAGATGTCCCTGGGCGGTTTCACAAAAATCAATGACAGCAGATCCAGAACGGCGTACATCAAGACCGGTTGAGATCAGTTTATATCCAAGTTCAAAAGTTTTAGCGTGCAACTCCTTATAATAAGGGGAGGTACCAAAACTTACAATGCTTTCAGATAAAGAGGCACAGGAAACATGAATAGGTTTTTGATTGCAGGTTGAGCCTTTTCCTTTTTCAGCATAAAAAAACTGGTCGCGGTAAGGGTTATATGTGGCACCTATAATCACTTCATTATCTTGAAGAAGTGCTACGGAAATAGCAGAAGCATCCATATGACGAACAAAGTTGGCAGTACCATCGATGGGGTCCACAATAAAAGTTCTACCGTTTAGAATAGTTTCCTTCTTTGTATCTTCTTCTCCCATAAAGTGGGCGTTGGGACACAATGTAAGAAGTTTTTCTTGAAGAAATTTTTGTACTTTAATGTCATATTTTGTTACAAGATTCGCGGCACCATCTTTTTCACTGACAGTATTTGAAATATCTTTTGCTGACAACATGATCTGTCCTGCTTCATACATGATAGATTTAATCTTATTATACATATAGTCCTCCTTAGACAATGAAAAAAGCTGCAACCACGATGGTTACAGCTGATATGCGGAAGAAGAGACTTGAACTCTCACAGGATAACTCCCACTAGAACCTGAATCTAGCGCGTCTGCCATTCCGCCACTTCCGCTCGACAAACTATACTATATCATACAGGAGACAGAGTTGTAAAGACCTAAAGATAAAAATCAAGTGGAAAAGAGTAAAAATTAAAAAAATCTTAAACTTTTTTGACCTTTTCATAAAAATGTTGTACAATAGGCCTTGTAGCAAAAAGAGAAAAAAGTCTAAATACTTGAATGTTATATCAGGAGGAAACAAGTATGGCAACAAAGAAAACAACAAAAAAACCAGCAGTAGTTGAGAAAAAAGTTGAAACTGTAAAAAAAGCAGAAACACCCGTTGAGACAGTTAAAAAAACAGAGGTAAAAGCACAGACAAAAGCAATAGAAACGAAGAAAGATACAACGAAGGCTATTGAAACAAGAGCTGCTGTTTTAAAGACTCCAGAAGTTAAGGAAGAAGTAAAAGCTGCTCCAGCGAAAAAAGACGCTGATAAAGGAACTGTTGCTAAGAAGGCTGCTCCAAAAAAAACAGCAAAAAAAGCTTCTGCAAAAGTTGATTTATTCCTTCAGTTTGCAGGAAAAGAGTATACAGAAAAAGATATCTTCCAAAAAGTAAAAGATGTATGGACAAAAGAGATGAAAAATAAGGTCGGTGATCTTAAAGATGTACAGATTTACATTAAGCCGGAAGAATTTGCAGCATATTATGTAATCAATGGTGAGACAACAGGAAAAGTAGATTTATAAGAGACTTTTTACATAATCAGGACTCCAGATATAGGAAGAATTCCCATACCTGGAGTTTTTCTATAGAGAAGGAAGAATCCGGATGTTTTTAGAAGAGATTCCGTTGGTGTTCCAACTGTAATCTTGGGGGCATGGGATGAATGAAACTGAAGTAAAAAGACAGGGGGGATAAATATGACAAGATTAGAACAGCAATTACAATTTATACGAGAAGTGGATCAGATAAAAAATATTTTTCGCCAGACATACCTTGCAGATGGAAAGCGAAAAGAAAATGATGCAGAACATTCCTGGCATATTGCGCTTATGGCCGTAATCTTACAAGAATATGTTCCGAAGGCAAATGTGTCAAAAGTTATTACGATGGTTTTAATTCATGACCTTGTAGAAATCGATGCAGGAGACACTTATGCCTACGATCCGGAAGGGGCAAAGACAAAACGAGCAAGAGAAGAAGCATGTGCGGATAGGATTTTTGGTATGCTTCCACAAGAACAGGGGGAAATGTTGAGAAATCTGTGGGAAGAATTCGAAGAATATGAAACCGCAGATGCAAAGTATGCGCATCTTCTCGATAATCTTCAACCAATGTTATTAAATGATGCAACAAAGGGAGTCAGCTGGAAAGAACACGGGGTAAAAAAATCTCAGATATATAAAAGAAATGAGCACATTGAAGAAACTTCGAAAGATATATGGGAGTGCATGAAAAAAATTGTAAAGAAACATGTTGATATGGGAAATATAGAAGATTGTTGATAAGAAAGAAGTAAATGATATGTATGAAAAAGAAGTAGAGCAATTACAAAGGATCATAGATGAAAGCAAGAATATAGTATTTTTTGGTGGAGCCGGTGTTTCCACAGAAAGCAATATACCAGATTTTCGTAGTGCAGATGGGATTTATCATCAGAAGTATAAATATACACCGGAGCAGGTTGTAAGTCATTCGTTCTTTTTGAAGCATACAGAGACTTTCTATGAATTTTATAAAGAAAAAATGATGATTCTAGATGCAAAACCGAATAAAGCACATTTAAAACTGGCAGAACTTGAGAAGGCAGGAAAATTATCTGCAGTTATTACCCAGAATATTGATGGTTTGCACCAAATGGCGGGAAGTAAAAAGGTCTTTGAATTGCATGGAAGCATACATAGAAATTATTGTGTAGAGTGTGGAAAATTTTATGATGCACAGTACGTAAAAGATAGCAGAGGAATTCCAAGATGCGCCTGTGGAGGGATCATAAAGCCAGATGTGGTATTGTATGAGGAGGGGCTTGATCAGGGAACGATATATAAAACAGTTCAGGCAATTTCAAATGCAGATACACTTATCATTGGAGGAACTTCACTTGTAGTATATCCGGCGGCTGGATTTATTGATTATTTTAAAGGAAAACATCTTGTTGTAATTAATAAATCAGATACAGCCAGACGAGTTTGTTCAGAACTTTCTATACAGGCACCTATAGGGGAAGTACTAGGACAGATAAAAGTAAGATAGAAAAAAGCAACTTTCACATATGAATGCGAAAGTTGCTTTTTTAAGTTGTTATATTTAGCGGCATTCCCATCGTCCGGAAGCACCACATGGAAGTACAAGTCCATTGCTCTCTACAGGAAGGCCGATTTCCTGAGATTCCACATGTCCATTCCAATCTTTTAACTCTGTAGAAATCATATAAGTAAGAACTGCCGGTGCAAGTCCGGTGGTGTAGGAGTTGATCAAAAAGAAAATAGCATCCTTTGACAAAATCTTTGTGCAAAGTTTGATAAGGTCATGAATCATATCTTCGATTTTCCAGATTTCTCCTTTTGGACCACGTCCATAAGATGGTGGATCCATGATGATGGCATCGTAAGTATTACCTCTTCGGATTTCACGTTCTACAAACTTAACACAGTCATCTACAAGCCAGCGGATCGGTGCATCTTTGAGGCCGGAAGATATCGCATTTTCTTTTGCCCAGTTTACCATACCTTTAGAAGCATCTACATGAGTTACTTGTGCTCCCGCAGCCGCCGCAGCAAGAGTGGCTCCACCTGTATACGCAAAGAGATTAAGTACTTTAACAGGACGTCCCGCATTTCTGATTTTTTTGGAGAACCAGTCCCAGTTAACAGCCTGTTCAGGAAAAAGTCCTGTGTGTTTAAAATTAAAAGGCTTTAAATTAAAAGTAAGGGAACCATAATGAATCTGCCACTGATGAGGCAGGTCAAAAAATTCCCATTCACCACCACCTTTTTTGCTACGGTGATAATGGCCGTTTGGATGTTTCCATCCAAATTCCTTTTTTGGTGTATTCCAAATTACCTGTGGGTCTGGACGAATCAGAGTATAGTCACCCCATGTCTCCAATTTTTCACCGCAGGAACAGTCTATTACTTTATAATCTTTCCAATTATCTGCAATCCACATAATAATATCCTCTCTGATAATAATTTACATGAAAATAGTATATCATAAAAAAGTTCCAGATGCGAGATACACCTGGAACTTTTTTGTGGTTCTTATTTATTCAATTTAATGAAATGATAACTTTCTAGAATCTGAAAATACTTTGCAAGTCTTGGATAAAGAGGTTCGGCTTTTTCACCAAAATGTTCTTTTACTTGTTTACCTAATTCAATGATATCTTTTTTACCATCTATAAGAGGCCAGACGAAGCTTCCAAGTTCATCGAGATGCACATGTGTATATTCTGGTTTTAAGAATACCTTCTGTGCAAGACGATTAAAAAAACCAGTATTTTCAATATCAAGTGTAACAGTTCCCTTATTGTCTGTATGCCATTTAAGCTGAGAACTTTTTTCGGGAATGAATTCTAAAAAGTTCTGATCAATAATCTCTTTTTTCTTTTTCATGATTATTTATTGTTGTCTCTTTTTTTCCAAATAGAGAATTTAAGAACTGTAAGGATCATCAGTGCGAATACGACTAAAGCGGCAACTGCAGCTACAACTGGTGATAAATTGAGTTTTCCAGAGATATCGATTACATCACTGATACCAAATATTGCAAATACTGCAAGAAGGATTCCTACAAGACCTTCTCCGGCAATCATACCAGAGCAGTAGAGGATACCATCATTGATGATTGCTTCTTTTTTCTTTTTGTCTGTTTTCAGTTTTTCAAATACAAGACGTACAATTCCACCAACCATGATACAAGCATTTAACTGGACTGGAAGATATACACCAATTGCAAATGGAAGAACTGGAATACCAAGAATTTCAATAACAACGGCAAGGCATACACCGATAAATACAAGTGCCCATGGAAGGTTGTTTTCCATAACTCCTTCGATGATCATCTTCATAAGCATTGCCTGTGGTGCAGCAAGTTGCTCTGTACCAAATCCCCAAGCTGCATTCAAAAGATATAAAACACCACCGATAGCAAGTGCAGCGGCGATAACACCGATGAACTCACCAATCTGTTGTTTCTTAGGTGTTGCACCAAGAAGGAAACCTGTCTTTAAGTCCTGTGATGTATCTCCTGCGATGGCAGCTACGATACAAATGATAGAACCGATTGCGATTGCTCCCTGCATTCCATGAACGCCAGTATCTCCAGTAGCTTTCAGAATAAGAGTTGAGAATAAAAGTGTTGCGATCGCCATACCTGATACAGGGTTGTTACTACTTCCTACAAGACCAACCATACGGGAAGACACTGTAGCAAAGAAGAAACCAAATACTACAACAAGTAATGCACCAAGGAATGTTACAGGAATTGGAGGTGCAAGCCAAATAGCTACTACACAGAGAAGAATTGCACCAAGGATGAATCCCATGTTAAGATCCTGACCAGTTCTGCTTGTGTTTGTAACGGAAGTTCCTCTCAAACTCTTGATCGCGTCACGGAATGTACGTATGATAAGTGGAAGAGATTTGATAAGACTGATGATACCACCAGCAGCAAGTGCACCAGCACCAATATAACGAATGTAACTTCCCCAGATAGCGCCAGCACCACCTTCAGCAAACATAGTAGCAATTGTGGCTTCTCCTGGATAAAGAATAGCATCAGCACCAAATAAAACAATAGCCGGAATCAATACCATCCAACTTACAAGACCACCGGCAAACATGTAAGAAGAAATACGTGGTCCGCAGATATATCCTACTGAAAATACTGCAGGGTAAATTTGAGTTCCGATTGTTCCTGAAAAGCTTTTAAATGTATAGGAAATTTCACTTGGAACTGCTTTTAAACCATCGATGAATAATTTAAATAAAGCAGCGATTCCCATACCAGCGAATACAGTAGAAGCATTAGCACCGCCTTCTTCACCAGCAAGAAGAACTTCGGCACATGCTGTTCCTTCTGGATATGGAAGAATACCATGTTCTTTTACGATAAGTGCATTTCTAAGTGGTACCATGAAAAGTACACCGAGAAGTCCACCAAGGAGAGCGATGATTGTAATCTCCATAATTCCAGGTGTTTCCATTTTTCCTTCTTTTGCCCAGAGGAAAAGTGCAGGAAGTGTAAAAATAGCACCAGCTGCAACAGACTCACCGGCAGAACCTATAGTCTGTACGATGTTACTTTCAAGGATAGAGTTTTTGCGCATGATAACGCGGATTACACCCATTGCAAGTACAGCGGCTGGAATAGAGGCAGAAACTGTCATACCAACACGAAGACCCAAGTAAGCATTAGCTGCACCGAAGATAACAGCTAAAATAATACCCATTACAATAGAAGTGACTGTTAATTCCGGAGTTACTTTTTCAGCCGGAATATAAGGTTTGAATTCTTTTTGTTCATTCATTGTTTTTTCCCTTTCATAAAAATAGTACTTGAACAATTATACATAATCTTGTAAAAAAATTCAATATTTTCACACACTTTTTTGCGTTAAAGTTATATCTGAATGTAGGAAACGCGATTTTTTGATGGTTTTACCCAAAAAAAAGGAAAGATATTTACGTGAAATCGATTTGATGATAGAATATATCTATAACTAATTTAGAGAAAATGGTAGGTAATAGTTATGATTATAGTAAATGCAATAGGAGATGTGTGTCCTGTTCCGGTTATCAAAACCAAAAAAGCTATGGAACAACCTGGAGTAAGCGAGGTGGTTGTATTAGTGGATAATGATATTGCCATGAATAATGTAAAAAAAATGGCTATATCACTTGGAGCAGATGTGTCAGTAGAAAAAATTCACGAGCAGGAAATTCATGTTTGCATCAATATGAATAAAGATGTGGCAGAAAAAGGATCTGACAAGGTGATTGAAACGGAAAAAAAGGCGAAACAGGATGAAGTAAACGTTGTTGTTGCTATTTCTTCTAAAGAAATGGGAGCAGGCGATGAAAAATTAGGCGAAGTTCTTATGAAAGGTTTTTTGTTTGCAGTATCACAGTTGGAGGAACTTCCGAAAACGATTCTATTTTATAATGGTGGAGCTCTTCTTACTACAAAAGGATCAGACTCCCTAGAAGATCTTAAATTTATGGAAGAAGAAGGAGTAGAGATACTGACATGTGGAACATGCCTTGATTTTTATGGAAAAAAAGATCAGTTGGAAGTAGGTAATGTGACCAATATGTACGATATAGTAGAAAAACTTTCAAAAGCGGACAAAGTGATACGTCCTTAATAGCAGATAGAGGAAAAAGTAAAAAGGAGAAGTATGTATGAGTAATATAAAAGAAATTCATCTTACACAGATGGCGCAAACAGCTGGATGAGCAGCTAAAATAGGTCCGAAGACCCTTTCTCAGGTTCTGGGAAAGTTACCAAAATTTGAAGACGAAAATCTAATTGTAGGGATAGAGACATCAGATGATGCAGCGGTATACCGGATCAATGATGAACTGGCAATGATTCAGACAGTTGATTTTTTTACCCCAATCGTAGATGATCCGTATACATTTGGACAGATTGCTGCGGCAAATGCATTAAGTGATGTTTATGCCATGGGTGGAGAGCCGAAGGTTGCATTGAATATTGTAGGATTTCCCAATTGTCTGGATCCGGAAATTTTAGGAGAGATCCTAAAAGGAGGGGCAGACAAGGTAAAAGAAGCAGGAGCGGTTTTGGTAGGTGGCCATTCTATTCAGGATAACGAACCGAAATATGGTCTTTGCGTATCGGGATTTGTTCATCCAGATAAAATGTATAAAAACTATGGGTGTAAACCGGGGGATGTTTTGATTCTTACAAAACAACTGGGATGCGGAATCGTAAATACAGCAGTAAAAGCAGAAATGGCATCAGCAAAGGCCGCACACGAAGCAGAAGAAGTCATGTCTTCTTTGAATAAGAAAGCAAAAGAGGCAGCATCCTCTTATGAAATACATGCATGTACAGATGTTACAGGTTTTGGTCTGTTAGGTCATTGTGTAGAAATGGCATCAGCAAGTGATGTGACATTTGAGATAGAAGCATCAAAGATATCCTATATTGATGAAGCATTGGAATATGCCAAAATGGGACTGGTTCCGGCAGGGGCATATAAAAATAGAGAACACTGTGAAAAGGATGTTGTTTTTTGTGATGTGGAAGAGGTATATGAAGATATATTATACAAGATGCAATAATTGAGAAAAATCAGTTTAATATGAAAAAAGTCTTAAATGGAACAGGAACAATTCTGCATACAAATTTAGGGCGTGCTCCTTTAAGCTCTGCTCATATAAGTAAAATTATGGAAATAGCTTCTGGCTATTCTAATCTAGAATTTGATTTGGAAAAAGGACAAAGAGGAGAAAGATATTCTCATTTTGAAAAACTGCTCTGTGAGATTACAGGTGCAGAAGCAGCCATGGCGGTAAACAATAATGCGGCAGCAGTGATGCTGATTTTAAATACCATGGCGAAAAACGGAGAAGCCATCGTATCTCGGGGAGAACTTGTGGAAGTTGGAGGAAAATTTCGTATTCCAGATGTGATGGAACAAAGTGGTGCGATATTAAGAGAAGTAGGCACGACGAATAAGACACATCTTTCCGATTATGAAAATGCCATAACTGAAAATACAAAAGTTCTTATGAAAGTACACACAAGCAACTACCGTATTGTTGGATTTACGGAGAGTGTATCGATTAAAGAATTAACTTCGTTAAAAAAACAATATGAGATTCCTGTGATTGAAGATCTTGGAAGTGGAGTATTGATCAATCTCGAAAAATATGGGCTTTTGCATGAACCTACGGTACAAGAATCCATAAAAAATGGTGCAGATGTTGTGTGCTTTAGTGGAGATAAGCTTCTTGGAGGACCTCAGGCTGGCATTATTGTAGGAAAGAAAAAATATCTGGAACAAATGAAAAAAAATCAGCTCACGAGAGCACTTCGAATTGACAAGTTTACAGCCTGCGCACTGGAAACCGTATTAAAAGAATATCTTTCAGAAAAGAAAGCGGTGAAGAATATACCGGTACTTGAGATGATCACAAGACCACTGGAAAAAATAAAACAAGCTGCCAAGACTTTTAGTGAAAAACTAAGATCAGAAGATTTTCCGGCGGAAATCAGTGTAAAGAAATGTATGTCACAGATTGGTGGTGGTTCTCTTCCTATGGAAAAGATTGAAAGCATGGCAGTTATGATACGTCCGTTTTCCATAACTACAGAATTATTGGCAAAGCGTTTGCGAAGTCTTACAGTTCCTGTTATAGGAAGGGTAACAGAGGATCAACTTGTTTTGGATATGCGAACTTTTGATGAAAAGGATATAGATTGTTTTATTGAAATGCTTAAGAAGGAACAGATTTTTAGGACAGAAAGGTAGTTTTATGAAACATATTATTATAGGAACAGCCGGACATATTGATCATGGAAAGACAACACTGATTAAAGCGCTTACCGGTAGAAATACGGATCGTTTTGAAGAGGAGCAAAGAAGAGGAATCACGATAGATCTTGGATTTACTTATTTTGACCTTAAAAATGGGAGCCGGGCAGGAATTATAGACGTGCCAGGTCACGAAAAATTTATCAATAATATGGTTGCCGGAGTTGTAGGTATGGATTTTGTACTTCTTGTTGTGGCAGCAGACGAAGGAATCATGCCACAGACAAGGGAACACATGGATATTTTGAAACTTTTGGGAGTAGAAAAAAGTATTCTGGTCTTAAATAAATGTGATCTTGTTGATCCAGAGTGGTTAGAACTTGTAGAAGAAGAAATCAAAGAAGAGTTAAAGGGCACGTTCTTAGAGAATGCACCAGTTGCAAAAGTTTCAGCGGCAAGTGGACAGGGAATACCGGAACTTATAGCATTAATAGAAAAAATGACAGAGGAAGAAGTGGAGTCCAAAGATGCGGATACAATACCACGTCTTCCAATTGATCGTGTATTTTCTTTATCAGGTTTTGGAACTATCGTTACCGGTACTCTTGTAAGTGGGACGATTTCAAAAGAAGATGTATTAGAAATGTTTCCAAATGGACAGGAATGTAAAATTCGAAGTATGCAGGTGCATGGAGAAAATGTTGAAAGTTGTTATGCAGGCCAGAGAGTTGCAATAAATATATCGAATCTTAAGAAAGAAGAATTAAAGAGAGGATGTACACTTGCGCCGGTCAAAAGCATGAAAGACTCTAGACTTATGGACGTAAAACTAGAGATGTTAAATAGCACAGATCGTGTCCTCAAGAATAATGCAAGGCTCCATTTTTTTAGTGGAACAAGCCAGGTGCTTTGTCGTGCAGTTCTCCTTGGAAATGAAACATTAGGTCCCGGAGAGTCTGGCTATGTTCAGCTTAAGATGGAAGAGGAAGTTGCGTTTCGAAGAGGTGACCGTTTTGTAGTGAGATTTTATTCTCCGATGGAAACAATCGGTGGCGGAATTGTATTAGAACCAAATGCAGTTAAAAAGAAACGATTTCATGAAGAAGTACTGGAAAGTTTAAAACAAAAAGAATCAGGAAGTGCAGAAGATGTGATCGAACTTCATGTAAAAGATTTTCCAGAAAGTATGATTTCTGTATCAGAACTTGCCAAATTAACAGCACTTTCTGTGGAAGAAGTCAAAGTGGCTGTGGATAACCTTGTCAAAGAAGGACTTGTATGTGAATTTCCTTTGAAAAAAGATGTTTATGTGTGGCATATGGCAGATGAATTGAAGTGTAGAAATAAGATTAAAAAAGCCCTGAAAAATTATGTGGAAAAATATCCATATAAATATGGAATGTCAAAAGCAGAGATTCACAGTACTTTTATGAAAAAAGTTAAGCCTAATGTATTTGCTATGTATATAGAATATTTATCTTCCAAAAGTCAAGTGGTTGTTCATGGTGAATTTCTTGCACCGGAAAATTATGAGATAGTAAAAGATGATCTTTATCTTCAGGTGCGAAGAAAAATTTTAAGTGCAGTTAAACCGGCAGGTTATGATTTCAAAAAAATAAGTGAAATAAATTTTGGGCAGACAGATAGTGGAACAGTAGATGACATCCTAACACTTATGGTAGATACAAAAGAACTGGTTAAAATAGCTGATGGTATGTATACACTTCAAGAGTACATGGAATCTGCAAAAGAGCAGGTTATAGAAAAGCTAAAGAGAGATGGGAAAATCACAATAGCGGAAATAAGAGATATGTTTGAAACGACAAGAAAAAGTGCAAAACCAATCATGGAATATATGGATAGTATAAAAGTTACTCGTAAATCCGGACCGGAAAGTGAAAGGATATCGAATCTATGAATTTGAAGCAGATAGAAGTATTTGCATCTGTTGCAAAAAACGAAAATTTTTCCAGAGCAGCAAATGAACTTTTTTTGTCTCAACCAACAGTAAGTGCACATATTTTGGCTTTGGAGAAAGAACTTGGTGTCAGGCTTTTTGACAGAAATACAAAAGAAGTCAGTCTTACTGAGCAAGGACAACGACTTTATGGGTATGCAAGACAGATGTTGGAACTTCAGAAAAAAATAAAGGATGCTTTTTCTGAAACAAGAATAGAAGAAAATAATTTTCTCCCAATTGCTTCTTCGAGTGTTCCTTCCTTATATTTACTGCCGCAGATTTTGGAAACTTTTCGAAAAAAATTTCCAAAAGAATTATTTAAAGTAATGGAAACAGATAGTGTGAATGTAGTAGAACAGATTTTAAATGGAAATGCAAAGATTGGGTTTGCAGGCACAAGGATGGAAAATAATCACTGTAAGTATCTTCCGTTTTATGAAGACGAAATGGTTGTGATTACCCCAAATACAATGAAATATCGTAAACAGAAAAAAGATATGGAACAAAGTCAGGGTATGGATTTTTCATGGCTGGAAAAGGAAATATTTATTTTGCGGGAGGAAGGGTCTGGTACAAGAATTGAAACAGAGAAACTGCTGAATAACATGGGAGTAAGTATTGAAAAATTAAATGTTATTGCCTGTGTGGGGCATCAGGAAACAATCAAAAGAATGGTCAGAAACAAAAGTGGGATTTCAGTGATTTCTAAACTTGCAGCTATGGAAGATGCGAATGAGAAAAAAATATTATATTTTCCATTCCCCTCAAATATTGGAAAACGCCAATTATACGTAGTATACAAGGAAAATGGGATTTTATCGGATGCAGAAAAACATTTGATTGAAACGGTGATGGAAATGTATCTTAAGGAGAAAACAAAATGATTTATATGGACAATGCAGCAACGACCTTGAAAAAGCCAGATGAAGTAATAGATGCCGTAGTAAATGCCATGAAAAATCTGGGAAATGCAGGAAGAGGGGTGACGGAGGCTTCTTTAGATGCGGCAAGGACTATTTATGATGTCAGAGAAAAACTGGCAGAGTTTTTCCATGCAGAAAATCCGGCACGAATTGCATTTACCATGAACTCTACGCAAAGCCTAAATATTGCAATCAGAGGATTGTTTTGCAGGAAAGATCATGTGATTACAACTGCACTGGAACATAATTCAGTTCTAAGACCATTATATGCCTGTGAAGAAGAAGGCGTAGAACTTTCAATTGTTGGATGTAATGATAAAGGAAAGATTTCTTATGAAGAATTGGAAAAGTCTATAAAACAAAATACAAAAGCTATTGTATGCACTCATGGATCAAATTTGACAGGAAACATACTAGACCTATATAAAATAGGTGAAATTGCTAAAAAACACGGAATTTTATTTATAGTTGATGCATCGCAAACAGCAGGGGTGATTCCTATTGACGTACAAAAAATGAAGATAGATGTATTATGCTTTACCGGACACAAAGGTCTTTTAGGACCACAGGGCACTGGTGGGATTTATGTAAAAGAAGGAATCATAATACGACCACTTTTGTGTGGAGGAAGTGGGATAGATTCGTTTAATAGGAAACAGCCTAAGGATATGCCGGTGGCATTGGAAGCAGGAACGCTCAATAGTCATGGAATTGCAGGACTTGGTGCAGCAATTTCTTATTTAAACAGAGTGGGAATTGATGTGATACGAGAAAAAGAATTGTTACTTATGTGGCAGTTTTATGAAGGAATTAAAGGAATTCCGGAAATCAAAATATATGGAGATTTTGAAACAAGTATGCGATGTCCAATCGTTAGTTTCAATGTGGGAGATATAGATTCTTCAAAGATCAGTGACGATTTGAGTTTTTATTATGAAATTGCAACTAGAGCAGGTGCGCATTGTGCTCCTAAAATTCATGAGGCATTGGGAACAAAAGAACAGGGAGCAGTCAGATTTAGCTTTTCGCACTACAATACAAAAGAAGAAGTGGAAAAAGCGATAAAGGCTGTAAAAGAAATCGTAGAAGGATATAGAGAATGAGAAAAAAAGAAATGCGTCTGATTGTGACATTTCACACAACAACAGATGCCATGGCAATGGAAAAATTATGTAAACAAAACAGTATTTCAGGACGTCTGATTCCGGTTCCGGGAAGTGTTTCTGCAGGCTGTGGTATGTGCTGGTGTACAAACCTGCAAGAAAAAGAAAAAATATGTGATTTTTTAGAAGCAAAGGATCTTAAGGTGCAGACAATTTTGGAGTGTATGATATAAATTAAAGGAGAGGAAATCTTAAATGAATATTAATCAGAAACTTACAAAAGAATTACAAGTAAAACTTTGGCAGATAGATGCAGCAGTAAAATTGATTGATGAAGGAAATACAATCCCATTCATTTCTCGATATAGAAAAGAAGCGACAGGCTCTTTAAATGACGAACAGCTTCGTAAATTACACGAGCGTCTTTTGTATCTTAGAAATTTAGAAGAAAAAAAGGGTCAGGTTATTTCAAGTATTGAAGAACAAGGAAAACTTACTGACGAATTAAAAAAACAGATTTTAGAAGCGGAAACACTCGTTACGGTAGAAGATCTTTACAGACCGTATAGACCCAAAAGAAGGACTCGTGCAACAATAGCAAAAGAAAAAGGATTAGAACCTTTTGCAATTGCTATTTTTGAACAGAATATAGAAGAACCATTAGAAAAGGTGGCTTTGGAATATATATCTGATAAAACAGGGGTAGAGACGGTGGAAGAGGTTGTCCTTGGGGCAAAGGATATTATTGCTGAACAGATTTCTGATGAGGCAGACTACAGAACCTGGATTCGTAAGATTACAATGCAGAAAGGCACGATTACATCTGTGGCCAAAAATAAAGAAGAAGAATCCGTATATGAAATGTATTATGAATTTGAAGAACGTTTAGGGAAACTGGCCGGACACAGGATACTTGCATTAAATCGTGGAGAAAAAGAAAAAATTTTGACTGTAAAGATTGTTTCACCAGAAGAGGAGATTCTAAATTATCTTAAAAAGAAAATCATACGTAAGGACAATCTTTATACAACAGCTGTATTAAAAGAGGCAATCGAAGATAGTTACAAGCGTCTGATTGCTCCTGCTATTGAACGAGAGCTAAGAAATGATCTGACGGAAACAGCTGAAGATGGTGCAATTGAGGTGTTCGGGAAGAATCTGAAGCAGCTTTTGATGCAGCCACCAATCAAAGGACAGGTTGTTCTAGGATGGGATCCGGCTTTTCGTACCGGTTGTAAACTTGCTGTAGTCGATGAGACAGGAAAGGTGCTTGATACAACTGTAATTTATCCTACAGCTCCAACAACGCCGGCAAAGATAAATGCTGCAAAGGATACTTTGAAAAAACTGATCAGAAAATATCATGTTACATTGATTTCCGTGGGAAATGGAACAGCTTCAAGAGAATCCGAGCAGATCATAGTGGAACTTCTTAAAGAGATACCGGAAAAAGTTCAGTATGTCATTGTAAATGAAGCTGGTGCATCGGTATATTCTGCAAGTAAACTTGCAACAGAAGAATTTCCGAATTTTGATGTAGGACAAAGAAGTGCGGCATCTATTGCAAGAAGGTTGCAAGACCCGCTTGCTGAACTTGTAAAAATTGATCCAAAATCCATCGGTGTAGGACAGTATCAACATGATATGAACCAGAAAAAATTAGGGGCATCCTTGGAAGGAGTTGTAGAAGACTGTGTTAATAAAGTGGGGGTTGATCTTAATACGGCATCAGCACCATTGCTTTCCTATATTTCCGGTATAAGCAATACGATCGCAAAAAATATTGTTGCATACAGAGAAGAGAATGGAAAATTTACAAGTAGAAAAGATCTTCTTAAAGTTCCAAAATTAGGACCCAAAGCATTTGAACAGTGTGCCGGATTTTTACGTATTTCAGAAGGAAAAAATCCTTTGGATGCAACTGCAGTTCATCCGGAATCATATGATGCGGCAGAGAAATTATTAGATAAGCAAGGGTTTAAGAAAGAAGATGTTATTTGTGGAAAGTTAACTGGGTTAGGGTTGACAATCACAAATTATAAAACATTGGCAGAGGACCTTGAACTTGGTGAAATTACATTAAAAGATATTGTGAAAGACCTTGAAAAACCGGCCAGAGACCCTAGAGATGAAATGCCAAAACCAATCCTGCGTACAGATGTTCTTGATATGAAGGATTTAAAAGAGGGAATGCTTTTAAAAGGAACAGTGCGTAATGTAATTGATTTTGGCGCTTTTGTAGATATCGGAGTTCACCAAGATGGGCTGGTTCATATTTCTCAGATTACAGATAAGTATATAAAACATCCGTTGGAAGCAGTGAGTGTTGGAGACGTTGTCGATGTAAAGGTTATGAGCGTAGATCTGAAAAAGAAAAGAATCCAGCTGACAATGAGAGGAATTAATTAATTATTTTATTGTTTTTAATCCGAATTTGTTTTACAATTAGCTCAAGATTATATATCAGATTAGAGTTTGTGATCTGATAGGAATGCATCAATAGTAATTTATGGCAGAAGGAGGATTAAAAAATGAAGAAGACTTTGAAAAAGTTATGTTCTATGACATTGGTGCTTATGATGTTGGCAGCGTTGACTGGATGTGGAAGTGAGAAAGAAGAAAAGGATGTTCTGCGTTGTAAGCAGGAGCAAGAAGGTTATGTAGTTGAAATGGTGTACGATGCAAAAGGAGATAAAGCTACAAGAGTGACGCAAACAAGTACACTGGATCTTTCAAAGTATCCAGAAGAAGCAGTAGCAGCAGTGGATGATGCATTAAAGCAGGCAGAAGAGACTTATAAGGCTATAAAAGGTGTAGAGTATTCTTATAAAAAAGAAGATAACAAAATGATAGAAACGGTAATCATTGATCTTAATAAAGATACGATAAACGAATTGTCAGAAAAAGGACTTATGCCAATTGAAGGTGAAAAAGATAAAAAAGTGACGTATATTTCTATTGAGCGCACAAAAGAGAGTCTTGAAAAAAGTGGATGGACAGTTGAATAGTAGAACTACAAAAGTGGATCAGACAGATTTGTCTGGTCCATTTTTTGTGTATACAGCTTAAATTTAAATATAAATAAAAATTTTTGTAAAAACACTTGGCAAAAACACTTTAGTGTGGTAGCATATTAGCATACGAAATAAACGAGTAGGGAGGTAACAATTATGAAAAAGAGATGGTTAGCACTTTTAATGTCAACAGTAGTGGTAATAGGAATATTGACAGGGTGTGGTGATAAAGAAACACAGAAGACAGAAACAAAACATGGAACAAGTACAGAAGGAAAATTTGTGGTTGGATTTGATCAAGAGTTTCCACCAATGGGATTTGTTGGAGAAGATGGAGAATTCACGGGATTTGATCTTGCACTTGCAGAGGAAGTAGCCAATCGACTGGATCTGGAATTTGTACCAAATCCAATTAGTTGGGATGCAAAAGATCTAGAGTTATCTTCTGGAACAATCGATTGTATCTGGAATGGTTTTACCATGACAGGACGTGAGGATGATTATACATTTTCAAAACCTTATTTAAATAACAGACAGGTATTTGTTGTAAATAACGATTCTGATATTAAATCTTTAGAAGATCTGTCTGGAAAGATGGTAGAAGTTCAGGCGGATTCTTCGGCAGAAGCAGCCTTGAAGAAGAATAGTAAATTAAGTGATACATTTGAAAAAATGCAGGCAGTTCCGGATTATAATACAGCAATGATGGATCTCGAGCAGGGAGCTGTAGATGCAATCGCAATGGATGAAGTTGTAGCTGCATACAAGATTAAGTCAAAAGAAGAAAAATTCCGTGTCTTGGATGAGGAGATTTCAAGTGAAGAATATGCAATTGGATTTTTAAAAGGAAATACGAAATTAAAAGAAAATGTTGAAAAAGTACTTTTAGATATGGTAGAAGATGGAACTATGAAGGCACTCTCAGAAGAATGGTTCGGAAGTGACATTACGACATTTAAATAAGATAAAAATAAGATAACTGGAGGAAAGACAATGACATTCATGGAGATTATTCTTCAATTAATTCCAGGTATGGGAAGATCCATCATGATTTTTTTACTTACATTATTATTTTCCATGCCTTTAGGACTTATAATAACATTTGGTAGAATGAGTAAATGTGCACCGCTTCGCATTATATTAAAAGGATATATATCAATCATGCGAGGAACACCACTGGTATTGCAATTAATGGTAGTGTATTTTGGACCTTATTTTATCTTTGGTATAAGAATTACTGATTCATACAGATTATATGCTGTGTTGATTGCATTTGCAATTAACTATGCAGCATACTTTGCAGAAATCTATCGTGGTGGCATTGCATCGATGGAAGAAGGGCAGTACGAAGCGGCAAAGCTTTTAGGATATAGTAAAACACAGACGTTTGGAAAAATCATTCTTCCACAGGTTATAAAGAGAATTATTCCTTCAGTGACCAATGAGGTGATCACACTTGTAAAAGATACGTCTTTGTCTTTTGCAATTGCATATGTGGAAATATTTACAATGACAAAGGCTTTGGCTGCGGCACAAAGTAGTATGCTTCCATTTGTTGCAGCGGGGATTTTTTATTACATATTTAATCTTGTAGTAGCAATTATAATGGAAAAACTGGAAAAGAAATTAACATATTATCGTTAGGAGTAACAGACCATGAATTTACTGGAAATGAATCACATAAAAAAAGAGTTTGACAAAAATACAATATTAAAAGACATTTCTCTTTCAGTGGAGGAAGGTGAGGTGG
>JAHHTM010000059.1 GCA_020024675.1 Muricomes sp. | reverse complement strand
CCACCAGCCTGTGCCATATTCGGACGACCACCACCGCCGCCACCGACAAGACTAGCGATCGCTTTTACAAGATTTCCAGCATGTGCACCTTGCTTTAACGCTGAATCTGTAGCCGTAACCATAAGGCTTACTTTTCCATCATTTGCTGATGCAAGAACAATCACTCCGTCTGCAATCCTTTCTTTAAGCTGATCACCAAGATCTCGAAGTCCATTCATATCTACACCATCAACCTGTGTTGCAAGAAGTTTTACGCCTTTTACGTCTTCTACCTGGTTTAAAACATCCCCCATAGCATCTTGAGCAAGTTTACTCTTTAAGCTTTCAACTTCAGAATGAAGTTTTTTATTTTCTTCTACAACATGGCTGATTTTGTCTGATAGATTTTCTGGTGTAGCCTTAAGTACTTTTGCTGCCTCAAAAAGCTTCTCTTCCAACGAATTATAGTATTCTATAAGTCCGTTAGATGTAAGCGCTTCTATACGGCGTACACCTGCTGCTACGCCTGTTTCTGACAGAATTTTAAATGCCATGATCTCACTTGTATTTGTAACATGTGTACCACCACAAAATTCAATAGAGCATTTGCCCATATTTACAACACGAACAACATCACCATATTTCTCACCAAACAATGCCTGCGCACCTGTTTTTTTTGCTTCTTCTATTGGCATGTTTTTAATTACTACAGGCATTGCTTGTGCAATGTACTCATTAACCATAGTTTCTACTTTTTTAAGTTCTTCCTGACTTAATGCTGAAAAATGCGTAAAATCAAAACGAAGTCTGTCTTCATTTACACTTGAACCAGCCTGCTCAACATGAGTTCCCAAAACGGTACGAAGCGCTTTTTGGAGAAGATGTGTAGCACTATGATTTCTTGCAGAAAGAGCACGTTTCTTTGCATCTACTAAAAGCTGAGCTTTATCACCAACTTTAATCATCCCTTTAGTAACTACACCTACATGTCCAATCTTTCCACCTAAAAGTTTGATCGTATCTTCTACTGTGAATTCACCTTCCGATGTACGGATAACCCCTGTATCAGCTTCCTGTCCACCACTTGTAGCATAAAATGGTGTTTCACTTACAAACACAGTTCCTTTTTCACCTTCTGAAAGAGCGTCCGCAAGTTCTGTTTCTGTAGTAAGTACTGTGATATCTGATTCATATGTCAGATTGTCATACCCTACAAATGTACTTGTAACAGACGGATCTATAGACTCATAAACTGTAACATCTGCTCCCATGTAATTTGTCACGCCTCGTGCGGCTCTTGCAGTCTCTCTTTGAATCTGCATAGCTGCTTTAAATCCTTCTTCATCAACATCAAATCCTTTTTCTTCAAGGATTTCTTTTGTAAGATCAATCGGAAATCCATAAGTATCATACAGTCTGAAGGCATCCTCTCCTGAAAGTGTCTTTGAATTATCTGCTTCCATCTTAGAAATAATGTCAGATAAAATTTTAAGTCCCTGATCAATTGTTTTATTAAACTGCTCTTCTTCTTTGACAATAACATTAAGAATAAAGTCTCTCTTTTCTTCCAATTCAGGATATCCATCTTTTGAACCATCAATTACTGTCTGTGCAAGTTCTGGAAGGAAGCTTCCTTCAATATTCAAAAGTCTTCCATGTCGACAAGCTCTTCTTAAGAGACGACGAAGCACATATCCTCTTCCTTCATTTGAAGGCATAATGCCATCAGATATCATAAATGTCACTGAACGTACATGATCTGTAATAACACGGATTGATACATCTGTATTGTCTTCTTTACCATATTCAACATTGGCAAGACGACACACATGCGTTCTAAGTGCTTTTAATGTATCTACATCAAAAATGGAATCTACATCCTGCACAACAGATGCAAGACGTTCAAGTCCCATACCAGTATCTATATTCTTCTGTTCAAGTTCTGAATAATTTCCTTTTCCATCATTGTCAAACTGTGTAAACACGTTGTTCCAAATTTCCATATAACGGTCACATTCACAGCCTACTGTACAATCAGGACTTCCACAGCCATATTTTTCTCCACGGTCATAGTAAATTTCGGAACATGGACCACATGGGCCTGAACCATGCTCCCAAAAATTATCTTCTTTGCCAAATTTAAAAATACGCTCAGCTGGAATTCCCATTTTTTTATTCCATATTTCAAAAGCTTCATCATCTTCTTCATATACTGAAGGATAAAGTCTATCTGGATCTAATCCTACAACTTCTGTAAGGAATTCCCAAGACCACTCAATGGCTTCATTCTTAAAATAATCACCAAATGAGAAGTTTCCAAGCATTTCAAAAAATGTACCATGACGTGCAGTCTTACCAACATTTTCGATATCTCCTGTACGGATACATTTCTGACATGTTGTCACTCTTGTTCTTGGTGGAATTTCCTGACCTGTAAAATATGGTTTTAAAGGTGCCATTCCTGAATTAATAAGTAAAAGACTTTTATCATTATGTGGTACTAAATAAAAACTCTTCATTGCCAGCTGTCCTTTACTTTCAAAGAACTCTAAAAACATCTTTCTAAGTTCATTTACTCCATATGGTTGCATTATTCTTGCCCTCCAATTTTTTTATCTGAGGCATTTCGTCTACCTTAAGGTATATTTTATCTTTTACCTCTTATCATATATCTGATATCCGTCGATTTAAAATCTGGCAGATATATCTATATATTCAGACAAACAGAGTGGATACTTATCCACTCTGCGTGTCTAATTCATAATACCATAGCTTCCTCATATTTTCAAATACTATTTAAGCTCTATTTCCTCTAATTCCTTAGGTGGAAGCTTCTTGCTTGAAGCATTTACATAATTTGAAAGTGCTCTTTTTGCTTTCGCCACAGGGATATTTGTTCCCGCACCAGCAATGCATCCTCCTGGGCATCCCATTCCTTCTATGAGGCAGCCATTCATCTTTCCTGCTTTTGCAAGAGTCAACATTTTTTTACAATCCGCAAGTCCTTCTGCATGCTGGATCTTGACTTCTATACCTGGATAGTATTCATTAATACACTTCTCAATTGCTTCTGCAACTCCGCCAGCTGCTGCATATCCACGACCAGCTCCTGTTGCATCGTGAAAAGAAGACTCTGCTTCATATTTTGTAAGATCGATTTCTTTTGCATCAAACATAGCCTGAAGCTCCTCGTAGGTAACTACAAAATCAACATCACTACGCACCGTTCTTCTAGAAGCTTCCAGTTTTTTTGCCGCGCAAGGTCCGATAAATACAACCTTCGAATCCGGATATTCTTTTTTGATCATACGAGCTGTCGCCACCATCGGAGTCAATTCCTGAGATATCTCATTAATCAAATCCGGAAAATATTTCTTAGCAAGCATAGCCCATGATGGACAGCATGATGTAAGAAGAAACGGAAGTTCTCCTGACGCAACTTTCTCAACATAGTGATGAGCCTCAAAAACCGCCCCTATATCAGCTCCCAGCGCCACTTCATACACATCGCTAAACCCAAGTTCCTGCAATGCTGCCTTGATATTTCTCGGTGTAATATTATCTCCAAATTGTCCTACAAACGCAGGGGCTATCTCGGCTATAATCTTTCCACCTTCTTTTAATGCACGTGTAAGCTGAAAAATCTGTGATTTATCGGAAATCGCCCCAAATGGACAACTTACCATACACATACCACAAGAAACGCACTTACTCTCATCAATCTTTGCCCTCCCCTGTTTATCGGAACAAATGGCTCCAACCCCACAGGCATTCTTACATGGTCTTTCCTTTTTCGCAATGGCATCATATGGACAGACCGCCTTACATTTTCCACATTTGATGCACTTATTCTGGTCAATCACTGATTTGCCATTTACAAAAGATATAGCATCTCTTGGACAGACTTCCTGACATGGATGTGCAAGGCACCCTTTACACATATTCGTAACTTCATACTTATTATCTTCACATGCCTCACATGCTGATGGAATCACCTGCATAAGAGGTGGTTCATAATACTTTTCAGAAATATTACTTGATTTTACTCCGGCTGTCAGAGGAATCGGTTTATCCTCCGGTCTAAGAGATAATCCCATTGCAAGCCTTAATCTCTCTCTTACGATAGCACGGGCACGATAAATACTTTCTCTGTATTTTTCATCCTCCGTAACAATCTCGTATGGTATAGCCTCCATATCCTTTAACAGATTCTCTGCGTCTGTTTTAAAGCCCAATTTTGCTACTTCAACAAATACTCTTCTTCGAATTGCTCGAACGGGTGTCTCCAATCCTCTCATTGTATACTTCCTCCTGATTTAAATCAGTCTGATAGCTTTACTTATTCTGATGTGAACTTTTATTCTCCAATCAGGCTCTTATATAATGCATCGTACTGTTTTGCCGAATTTGCCCATGAAAAGTCCGCATTCATTGCACGTTCTACAATCTTATTCCAGTCTCTTTTTTTATCATAGTAAATATGCTCTGCATACCGAATCGTATTTAACATTTCATGTGCATTATAATTTGTAAAGCTGAATCCTGTACCAGTTTTTTCAAATTCATTGTATGGTTCTACAGTATCTTTTAATCCACCAGTTTCTCTGACAATTGGAATTGTTCCATATCTTAAGCTCATCAACTGACTAAGTCCACATGGCTCAAACAATGAAGGCATCAAGAATGCATCACATGATGCATAAACTCTATGCGAAAGATCTTCTGAATAAAAAATGTTTGCAGATACCTTTCCCGCATATTTCCATGCAAAGTGACGGAACATATTCTCATATCTTGCCTCTCCTGTTCCAAGAACAACAATCTGAACTGCGTCCTGACATAACTCATCCATTACATAATCTATAAGGTCAAACCCTTTTTGATCAGTCAGTCTGGAAACCATACCAATCATCATAACTTTCGGATCTTTTTCAAGCCCTAGTTCTTCTTGCAGAGCCTGTTTATTTAATGGTTTATTTTTACGGAAATCATCAACACTGAACTGTCTGGCAATCTTTTGATCCTTATAAGGACAATATATATCGTAATCCAATCCATTTACGATTCCACAAAGATCATTAGATCTTGCACTCATAAGTCCATCAAGACTTTCACCATAAAATGCTGTTTTTATTTCTTCTGAATAAGTCTGACTTACAGTAGTAACTTTGTCTGCATAAACAATGCCACCTTTTAACAGATTGGCATCTTTATATGCTTCCATTTTATCTGGAACAAAATAATAATCTGGAAGGCCTGTGATATGTTGTACACTTTTTGTATCCCATACACCTTGAAACTTCAAGTTATGTATAGTCATTATGGTCTTGATTCCACGATAATATTCACCCAAAAAGCGGAAATTATCAAGGTAAACAGGAATCAAACCTGTCTGCCAGTCATGACAATGAATAAGATCTGGTCTAAATCCAACAACTGGAAGAATACTTAAAACGGCTTTAGAGAAAAATGCAAATTTTTCAATGTTCCATTTTGGATCGCCATCATATGGTGCAAACCCGCTAAAATAATATTCGTTATCAATGAAATAAAATGTAATTCCTTCATATATATATTTCATAATTCCGACATATTGTTCTGATCCTGCAATTCCCATGTAGAAATGATCAATATACTCCATCTTATCTTTCCAGTTTGAATTGATACAGGTGTATTTTGGTAACACTACTCTGACATCATACTTTTCTTTATCAAAGTTCTTTGGAAGAGAGCCTACAACATCTGCCAGACCTCCCGTTTTTATAAAAGGCACACATTCTGAAGAAGCAAATAAAATATTTTTCATAGTATAATCCTCCACCTTCCCTGAGTATTATTAAAAGACTTATATTACTGAATATTATACCTCATTTTTCAGATAAATGGAAGAATTATCTATGCTTGTATTCCAATTGTATAGTATCTGCTGTCAAAGCAATAAATTCAGAATTCGTTGGTTTTCCTTTACCTGTACTTATAGTATATCCAAATAACTCATCCAGAGTATCTAACTTTCCTCTATTCCATGCCACTTCTATAGCATGTCTGATCGCTCGTTCTACTCTGCTAGACGTAGTATGGTATTTTTTAGCTACGGTCGGGTATAGTACTTTTGTAATCGCATTTAAGACGTCCATGTCTTCCACCGACATCATAATAGCATCTCTTAAATAATGGTATCCTTTTATATGTGCCGGAATCCCGATCTCATGAAGCATATTAGTAACACGGTTTTCCAGATTTTCTTCATATCTATTTGTATTTTCTATAATATCCTCTTGCTTTTTATCCTGAGTATGAATCATTCTCCTTGTCGTTTTTATACGATCTAATAACATCTGATTATTAAAAGGTTTCATGATATAGTATGCTGCACCTTTTTCAAAAGCGTCTTCTGTTATTTTTTCTTGCCCTACAGCTGTGACAACAATAAAGTTGGGATGCTTTTTTAGAGTTCTGTCTTTGTTGGTCTCTTCCATAACAGATAAGCCGTCCATTTTGGGCATAATCAAATCAAGAAGAACCACATCTGGTTGTTGATTTTTTATAATCTGACACATTTCTTCTCCGTTTTTTGCTTTTCCAACTACATTTAATTCACTGTCCATATTGATAATTTCTTCGAGCAAATCTAATATCTTATCATTATCATCAGCAATGGCTACATCTAAATGATTCATAATCCCACTCCTCTTTTAGACCTTTGCCAAGAATGCCCTTCTCCCGACCATTATATATTTGAATTATACTTATAATCAAGTAAAACATGACACAATTTTTCGACAAACTTTTACTTTAAGTCGATTCTTTCACTATTTTCTGTCAATTTTTACAATTTTTCAAGTATCTTATCAATAAGAATTTCATGATTTTTTGCAATTTTTAAGAAAATATAATCGGTAATCACCACGATTAATCCATTTTTTTGTATGATCAACACACTATTTAATAGTTGTTTTTGATTAAATTTCGATCCAGTTCTTACATAATCTATGTATCGATTTCCTGATTCTGAATGAATATTTTTTTGTCTGGCACAGATTAATCCATTTCAAACATAAAAGCTTTGCTTCTGTGTTAATGATTTTATACCACAACACCTCTTACAGATTCCGATAATAATTTGATACCAAAATTTCTTCCTTCCAATCGCAAATCATTTCTTAATTCCGGATATAACTATGAGATGTGCAAAGACTGGTACAGCTTCCTTTCTGAGTCCAAATGCTATATTTACATTC
>JAHHTM010000058.1 GCA_020024675.1 Muricomes sp. | reverse complement strand
ACGAAACCTTTACCACCAACAGCAAATCCTGTACGGATTTCCATAAGATGTACATCAGCAGCTTTTGCGGCTGTATCTGCAGCAACAATAGCAGATGCAACAGAATAAAATTCGATAACACCAACAGCACCTTTCATTGGTACTTCTGTTGTGTTACTGATAGCAGGCATAAGCTGATCGCTTACATTGGCAATAAGAAGTTTATCAACAAGGAAAGGTCCTGCAATTTCTTCTCCGACGCTCATAGCAGCGTTAACACTACTTGTGTCTCCGCCGATGATGATCATATATTTACCTGGACATAATGTGGAGGCTCTTAATAATTCAACCTCAGCAGATTTAAGTACGTGGTCACAAGTTTCAATTCCTTTTGCTATACTAGACAGCTCTAACATTCCAACTGAATTTCCCATTTTCGATTCCTCCATTAGTTTACATTAATTCTGATACCTGCTGGTGTTACTTCAGCTACTGTTCCGTTTACACTTGCATGGATATTTGCGGATAAAGCTTTTTCATCAGCCTGTCCGATCAAGTCGTCTTTATGTACTACATCACCAACATTTACGATCGGAGTTGCAGGTTTACCAATGTGCATAGACATTGGAATAAATACTTCTTTTGGAAGTATTTCTTTAAGTTCGTGAGCATGAAGGCCGTTGTACTGAGAAAGACCAAGTCTTGCAATCAGACGATCTGTAGGAATACGGTTCATATCAATAGTAGGTCTTGCCACTGGGTTTGGTGTTTTATCAACCTGAATTCCTCTTTCTCTTAATTTGCCTTTCATGTAATCATTGACTTTTCTTGGAGAAAGTCCCATAGGACATGAGAACATCTCACAAACACCACAGCTTGAACAATTTGCTGCAGTTCCAAAATATTTTGTGAATTCTTCGTTTGATTCAACAAAATCTTCACGCCACAAGTTACGCATAACAAGGTGTGGAGTCATGTTATGTCCTGTCTGGAAACGTGGACAAAGATCTGTACACATGCGGCACTGGATACAGGCACTCTTAGCCTGATGTTTTAATCTCTCAATTGGTGCTTGAACTTTTTTAATAAGGTAATGGTCTTTTGGAAGAACAATAACGTTACCAGTTGTTTTTGTAACAATCTGTTTGTCAATGTCTTTTTCTTCGTAGAAGACTTTTCCCATCATAGGTCCACCCATAATGATGGCATAATCAGAAATCTTTGGTTCAGCAGCCTGGATACATTCTCTGATTGATGTTCCGATAGGAACTTTTAACATAATAGGTTCTTTTACTTCACCTACAACAGAAAGATATTTGTCTGAAACTTTCTTGTTGTCTGTAATTGCCTGGTAAATTCCAAGAACAGTTCCAACGTTGTCTACAACAGCGCCTACTTCAATTGGAATTCCACGCTCAGGAACGGTTTTGCCTGTTACCTGCTGAACAATAATCTGCTCATCTCCTGCAGGGTAGTAAGTTCTCATTGGGAAAATTTCGATGTTTGCATTATTTTTATCAATAGCTTCCTGTAATGCAGCAATCTCAGCTTTGTATTTAGCTTTCAATGCAATGTAACGCTTTGGTGCCTGCAAATGGTCTGCAATGTAAGTGATTCCCTTGATCAATTCATCTGCAAATGTTCTACATAAAAATTTGTCTGTCTCAATCAATGGTTCACACTCGGCAGCGTTAACAATGAAATACTCAGCCTTTGTGTTCAACTTTATGTGTGTAGGAAATCCTGCCCCACCGGCTCCTACAATACCGGCTCCTTTTACTGTTTCGATTAAATTCATAGCGTTATTCTCCATTCATTGATTCTGGCTATACTTAAATACGTTATTATTATAACATAAATCAAAAAACAACAACAGCTATTTTGCAGAATAATCTAAATTTTTTGAAAAAAACGATAACAACCACAGAATGTCAAGGAATAAAGCGTATTATTTGTTGGTTTTTTTGACATAAAACATGATTTTGGTAATAAATTCCTCTTCGTTTTTAGAAGTAATATAATCATTAATACAAAATTCATAAGAATCTGAGATTATTTCTAAATGTTGCTCATCACAAAACGTAAGGAGTGTTCGATAGGAATCTGCTATAGAAGAATAATAATTCCCAAAATGGCAGAAACTTACAGTAAGTCCAGAAGGAAGTTTCCTTATGTTAGAGACAAGAGAAGTGTTTTCGGTCATAAGAAAAGCAAGGGATGCTTTTGTATAATCTCCGCTGTTAATGTGCGCAAGAGGAACTGAAACACCACATTGCAAAAAGACAGGAAGATTATAGGCTGAAGACTGCGCATAACATTTTTTGGTCGCAAGACTGATTTCTTTCATATCAAAAGGCGGCTTTATACTGTGATATAAAATGTAGGAATCTTCGATTTGCCGGATTTCAGGAACGGAAGAGGCGGTTTCATAAGCTTTTTTGATTTCCTCACATCGATGTTGAACGCGACTTTTTATGAGGGACAATTCTTGAATTTTATCGTTGATCACAGTAAGTTGTCGATTTAAAAAAGCGAGACTATTTTCTGTTGTATAATTTTTTATATGATTTTTGATTTCTTTTAGCGAGAACCCAATTTTTTTCATGATCAGAATCGTGTCAAGATAGTCGAGCTGACTAGAGGTATAATAGCGATAGCCATTTTCTGGATCCACATAGCTAGGTTTAAAAAGATCGATCTTATCATAAAAAATAAGTGTTTGTTTAGAAATGTTTTGAAATTTTGCAAGCTCACCAATTGAAAATAAATTATCCATTATGTAAATCTCCTCTTGACCTTATAGTTACTATATACTTTATTTTATGAAATATAAGAATAATTTGCAAGGAGAATAAAAATGAATGTATTTACAAAAAAGATGAGCTTTGCACAGTTTATAAAATATTTATTGCCATCTGTATTAACAATGGTTTTTTTATCGTTCTATACTACGATAGATGGTTTTTTTGTATCCAGATATGCAGGAGCCAATGCTCTTGCAGGTATTAACATCGTAATTCCTTTGACATGTGTTGTTTTTGGTGTTTCCGTAATGTTAGCAACTGGTTCAGGAGCAATTATAGGGGAACACATGGGAAGAGGTGAGATGAAAAAAGCCAATGAGATATTTAGTATGGTGTCGATTGTATTGCTGGGATTTTCAATTGCTTTTACAGTGGTAGGAATTGTGTTTTTAGAACCAATCGCCACATGGCTTGGAGCAAGCGAGATTCTTATGAAACATGTTCTTCCATATGCGTTTGTTACATTTTTGGGAACACTCCCTATGGCATTTAAGCTATTTTTTGAATATATGGTGCGAACAGATGGAAATCCTAAAGTATGTTTTGTAATGTCTTTTTTAGGAATTGTATTAAACGTTTTGTTTGATTATATTGCGGTTGGGATTTTGAGATTAGGAACATTTGGCGCAGCATTGGGAACAATTGCATCCATCAGTGTAAGTGCGATTATAGGAGGGGGTTACTTTTTAAAATATAGTACAATACGATTCGAAAGACCTGTATTTGATAAGGCAGTCTTCTGGAAATGCTGCACCAATGGCAGTAGCGAAATGCTGACTGAATTTTCGACTGGAATTACGACATTTCTGTTTAATATTATTATCATTCGTTCTTTTGGAGAAGATGGAGTGGCGGCAGTAACAATCATCATGTATATCTATTATTTCTTTATTGCCTTTTATATGGGGATAGCGGTAGCATCTGCTCCTGTTATCAGCTATAATTTAGGGGCTGGTAACAAGAAAAAGATAAAAGAAACGGTTCGATATAGTTTTATTACAATCGCAATTACAGCAATAATGATCTTGACAACATTATATGTGGGGGGTGAATTTATTGTAAGCTTGTTCGCAGGTAGTGGATATGTTCATGATCTTACGGTGGAAGCACTTGCTGTTTTTTCTCCGGAATTTATCTTTATTGGTGTAAATGTATTTTTGTCCAGTTATTTTACAGCAGTAGGAGATGGACTGACATCGGCAATCATATCCACGCTTCGATCACTAATATTTGTGGTAATCTACATATTCATATTGCCAAAAATTATTGGAATAAATGGAGTGTGGATGACAATGCCATTTGCAGAAGTTACCACGATCTTTATAGCAATATATTTTTATTTCAAAAAAGGACGGCGTATTATGCACGAAAAATGATCAGCCTACATATTCCTTGAGAATGGAAAGTAATTTTGTATTATCATCTGGAAGCATAATACAAAAACGGATAAATTCACCATCAAGATGTGGAAAAGTAGAGCAGTCACGAATCATAAGACCTTGTTTTATGCAGAGCTCAAACAAATCAAAAGCAGTCAGTTCGTCTTTTGTTAATTTAACAAGGAAAAAGTTCCCGTATGGTTTGTATACTTTTAGATGTTGAAAAGATGTGAGCAATTTAAAAATACGGGTACGTTCTGAAAGAATCAGATCCCGGGTTTTTGTAATATAGTCATTGTCTTTAAATAATCGTTCCCCGATAAAGGCACCAACACTATTTAATGACCATGGGATCTGTCTTTCTTTAACACGCTTTAAAAATGAGAGATTGCTTGTTATTGCGTATCCGAGTCTAAGTCCAGGTGCTGCAAAGAATTTGGAGACACCTCTTAATACAATGAGATTATCAAAGTCATTGGTAAGGGGGACAGCGGTAATTAAATGAATGTCAGGAGCAAATTCGACATAAGTTTCATCGATCATCACAAATGTTCCAAGTTCTTTACAAAGAGTCAGTATTTTCTTCATGTCATCTTTAAGGATGGCAGAAGAAGTTGGATTATTTGGATTACAAAGAATAAGCAGATCAAAACCTTCTTTTAAAACAGAAAAAAAATCAGAAAGGTCTAAAGTGAAATCTTGTTCTGAATTTAGATAATAATAGGATGTATCACTTTTAGAAAAGGAAAGTTCCCTGCTGTATTCAGAGTAAGTTGGACCTAAGATTAGAGTCTTTTTTGGAAAACGCTGCTCGATAAGTAGTGAAATGAGTTCGCTAGAACCATTTCCTACAAGAACATGGTCTGCAGGAATCTGGCAATAGCTGCTGATAGAATTCCTGAGGTCTGTATACTCTCTGTCTGGGTAAGAAGATAGAATGTCCAGGTGATCGCAGAGAGCGTTTTTGACGTTTTCAGAAAGACCCAAAGGATTTACATTTCCGCCAAAGCAAACAATATTTTCTTTAGGTATATTATAGTATTTTTCTACTTTTTCAAGATCACTTCCGTGAAATTCTGGTTTTGTATTCATGTATACAATCCCCCTCCAATTTATTTTAAACAATCATTGCAAGAAATACCGATTTAATGCTATAATTTATTATAGCGTGCTTGTGTAAAAATGCAATGAAAAAAGATGAGTAGGTGACTAATTTGAAGAATAAAATTAAACGTCTTGCAAAAGGTGATTTTCACATTCAACAACCGGATATCATATTCCCTGAAACACATATTACAATGCGTGTGGGAGAGGGAGAACTATATAAAGGAAGTTTTTCTTTGCAAAATCAGGGAGAGGGAACGATAAGAGGTCTGGTGTATTCTTCCTCATATCGTATCCACTGTGAGGAACAGGGTTTTGATGGAAATCCGGTTAATATTTACTATACATATGATGGTACAGGGCTTGTACCAGGCCATGTAGAAAAAGGCAAATTTACGATTGTGTGTAATGGTGGTGAATACGATATAGCTTTTACAGCTATTATTGAGAAACCATTTGTTATGACAAGTCATGGAAAGGTTCAAAGCCTGGAGGATTTTAAAAAACTTACATTTAAAGATCCTGCAGAAGCTGAAAAGCTGTTCAGATCCAGAGATTTTTATACGATATTAAAATATGAAGAAAAAAGAATACAGGCACTTTATGAAAATATGCGCAGATGGGAATTGGATCGTAGTGCATTAGAAGAATTTCTTGTGGGATGTAAGCAGAAAGAGAAATTGTTTCTTACACTAGAGGAAGATAATCGTGTCTTTATGGAAGTGGATGATGTAAGAAAAGCCACCCTCGTAGTTAAGAAGAATACATGGGGGTATCTTCCAATTACAGTTCGCACAGAGGGAGATTTTCTGTCCGTTGAGAATGCGGTATTTACTACTGACGAGTTTATAGGGAATAGTTATCATCTGGAGTACCTGATAACGGAAAAAGAACTTCATAGAGGAAGTAATTACGGAAAACTAATTTTAGAAACACCATATGAATCTCTTGAATGTGAAGTGATCGTAGAAAAAGATATTCAAAGGGAAGAAGAAAATCGTGATGCAGACAAAGAATTTGTAAGTATTTTAAGAAGATTTCTTGTGTTTGAAGAAGGAAAATTGGATCTTAATACATGGACAGAAGAGTCCATAGCAAAGATTGGACGTTTAAGAGAAAAAGACTCATCTAATGAATGGTACCTTCTTGTTCATGCACATATTTGTCTCATGGGAGGCCGTTTTGAAGAGGCAAAGTATATTTTAGAATCTTACAATTACAACAGATTTGCAATTGGAAAAAATGTCGAATTAAGTTCTTACTATCTCTACCTTACAACTTATTTGAGTAATGATTCTATTGGTCAGAGAAAAGTCGCTGATGAACTTTCAAAATCATACATGAAAAACCCGAATAGCTGGAAGATTTTATGCATGCTCGTAAATATAGATTCTGAATATAAGATATACAGTGAGCGATTGAGGGTTTTAGAACAGCATTTTTATGAAGAAAAAGCAAATAATATTTGTTTCTATCTGGAAGCATTCCGGTGTTTTAGAGATAATAGTACATCGTTGAAAAAACTTGGCCAGTTCGAAATAAGTGTGCTTCATTTTGCAGCTAAATATAAGCTCATGACAAAAGAACTTGCATTATATACTGCAAATCTTGCAAGCCAGTTGAAGTTCTTTGACAGGCATTTATACGATACACTTGTCCTTGCATATGAAATGTATGAAGAGACAATGATATTAAATGCTATTTGTACACTTCTCGTAAAAGGAAACTGTATTGATAATTGTTATTTTAAATGGTATGAAAAGGCTGTTGAGTCGGAGCTTAAAATTGCACAATTATATGAATACTATATGGCTTCGTTAGATGCATCATCATTTTGCAAACCACTTCCAAGATCGGTGTATCTGTATTTCATGCATGGAAACAATTTGAATTATCAAAAATGCTCATTGTTGTATTCAAATTTGATTACGTTTGAAGACGAATCTAGCGAAATATATGCAC
>JAHHTM010000057.1 GCA_020024675.1 Muricomes sp. | reverse complement strand
GCTGTATTTGATGCGATTGTTCCTGAGTACCTTGCAGGATTGATTTACGGGGGAGTCTGTGAAGGATTTGCAAGTGAGCTGGCGGCAAGACGTACGGCAATGGACGCTGCAACTAAAAATGCAGGAGAAATGATTGAAAAACTTAACCTGTATTATAACCGTGCGCGTCAGGCAAGTATCACACAGGAAATCACGGAAATTGTTGCAGGTGCCGAAGAACTTTAAGCTTTAGCAGTTTTAGACGGCATGATAACAAGAATATAGAGGAGATTTTGGCAATGAGCGATAAACATATTGGTGAGGTAGTGCAGGTCATAGGTCCAGTACTGGATGTACGCTTTGCATACGATGAACTGCCTGCACTTCTCAATGCCATTGAAATCGATAATAATGGCAACAGACTGATAGCTGAAGTAGCTCAGCAAGTTGGCGACAACACAGTACGTTGTATCGCCATGAGTTCTACGGATGGTTTAGTTCGTGGTACGAAGGCTATTGATACAGGAGGTCCTATTTCTGTTCCTGTAGGAGAGGAATGTTTAGGTAGAGTATTTAACCTTCTTGGTGATCCGGTAGATAATCTTCCGGCACCAGAAGCAAAAGAACACTGGGCAATCCATCGCCCGGCACCATCATATGAAGAGCAGACACCTGCTACAGAGATTCTTGAAACAGGTATCAAAGTAGTTGACCTTATCTGCCCATATGCAAAGGGTGGTAAGATTGGTCTGTTCGGTGGAGCAGGTGTTGGTAAAACAGTTCTGATCCAGGAATTGATCCATAACGTTGCTACAGCACATGGTGGACTTTCTGTATTCACAGGTGTTGGAGAGCGTACACGTGAAGGAAATGACCTTTACAATGAAATGAAAGAAAGTGGAGTTATTGATAAAACAGCATTGGTTTATGGTCAGATGAATGAGCCACCTGGAGCTCGTATGCGAGTTGCACTTTCCGGACTGACAATGGCAGAGTATTTCCGTGATGTTAAAAATCAGGATGTGCTACTGTTCATTGATAATATTTTCCGTTTTACACAGGCTGGTTCAGAGGTTTCTGCCCTTTTAGGACGTATGCCTTCAGCCGTAGGTTACCAGCCTACACTGGCAACAGAAATGGGTGCTCTTCAGGAGCGTATTACATCAACGAGAAAAGGATCTATTACATCTGTTCAGGCTGTATATGTACCAGCCGATGACTTGACTGACCCGGCACCGGCAACTACATTTTCACATTTGGATGCACAGACAGTATTATCTCGTGATATTTCAAGTCAGGGTATTTATCCAGCTGTTGATCCACTTGAATCAAGCAGCCGTATTTTGACACCAGAGATTGTTGGTACTGAGCATTATGAAGTTGCAAAGGGTGTACAGATGGTTCTTCAGCGTTACAAAGAACTTCAGGATATCATTGCGATCATGGGTATGGATGAACTGTCCGAGGAAGATAAACAGGCAGTTAACAGAGCACGTAAGATTCAAAGATTTTTGTCTCAGAGTTTCTCTGTTGCCGAGCAGTTTACAGGTCTTGAAGGAAAATACGTTCCGTTGAAAGAAACAATCCGCGGATTCAAGATGATCCTGGATGGTGAGTGCGACGATATTCCAGAAAGCTACTTCTTATTTGCCGGAACTATTGATGATGTTTTAGAAAAAGCAAAGAAGATGTAAAGGAGGAATTCTTATGAAGACCTTCCCATTACGAATTGGAACACCAGATGGATTACTGTTTCAGGACAATGTAGAACGTGTGGTAGTACGAAGCATTACTGGAGATCTTGCAATTCTTGCAGGACATTGTAATTACTGTACAGCACTTGGAATGGGCGAGGCCCATGTAGTTCTTGAAGATGGTACAGTAAAAGAAGCTGCGTGCATTGGTGGAATGCTTTCCGTGATGAATGGTACGTGCCGTATTATGGCAACCACATGGGAATGGAAAGAGGATATCGATGAAGTGAGAGCCGAAGAGGCCAAAAGAAGAGCAGAAGCACAGCTTTCAGCAAAAGACCTGACAGAACAGGAATACAAAATGGCACAGGCCAAGCTTCAAAGAGCTCTGGTGAGATTAAGTGTGAAGAAATAAATAAAAGCGAAGAAATGTGATAAGAGCATTTCTTCGCTCTTTTTTTGTTCCTTGTCATAACAGAAAAGGCGTTGTATAATAAAAAAGTTACAGAGCACACCTTTTAAGGGTGCTACTACAAAATAAAAATGTTTTCATGATGAAGACATGAATACTGTATTGTATCTCGAAAGAGAATGATAACAAGGAGGCATATCATGAAAAAAATGATGAAAAGAGCATTAGCATTGCTCATGGCTGCGAGCATCGCAGTGGCAGGAACAGGATGTGGGAACAAAGAAAAAGACGCATCCAAAAAAGCAGATACTATTAAAATTGCAGTCAGTGCAGAACCTGACAATTTAAACCCAATGCTTTCGGCAGCATCAGATACAGAAGGTATCATGATGAATGTATACGAGAGTCTTTTGACTTTTGATACAGATGGAAATTTTCTTCCGTGTCTGGCAGAGAGCTATGAAATAGAAGATGAAGGTCTGACATATCGGTTTAAATTAAAAAAGGGAATTAAATTCCATGATGGAAAAGATTTTTCTGCAAAGGACGTAAAATATACTTATGAAACACTTGCCGGTTTAAATGGAAGTGAACCATTAAAACAAGTAATGGCAGATGTTTTAGAGGCGGTTGAGACGCCGGATGAAGAAACAGTACTCTTCAGGTTAAAACATGTCGATGCCGGCTTCTTATGCAAATGTATTGTGTCTATTCAGGAGAAAGATTATAAAGATGATGAGACACATCCTATTGGTACAGGGCCATATATGTTTAAAGAATATTTACAGGGACAGAAAGTGATCCTTACCAAAAATCCAAATTATCATACAGTGGAATCAAGGATTCCTGAGATAGAAAATGTAGAATTCAGGATTATGACAGACAACAATGCCATTTTGATGGCTTTAAAATCAGGTGGATTGGACATTGCGACAGTACAACCGGAAAATATAGAAGTACTTGGAAACAAATTTGAGATTGTAGAAGGAATGCGTAATGCAGTACAGTTGATGTCCATGAATAATGCAGTAGCACCATTTGATAATGAAAAAGTCAGACAGGCTGTAAATTATGCAATTGATAAAGATGAGATCATCAACACAGTTACAAAAGGACATGGAAGACGTCTGGAAAGTTTTTTAAGTCCTAGTATGCAGGCTTATTATAAGGACGATATAAAAGGTTACGAGACCAATCTTGAAAAAGCAAAAGAACTGCTGAAAGAAGCAGGGTATCCAGATGGGTTTGCAATTACCATGAAAGTACCTTCTAACTACCAGGAACATGTAGATGCAGCACAGGTCATAAAAAGTCAGTTAGAAAAGGTAGGCATCATAGTAGAGATACAGTTGGTAGAATGGGCACAATGGCTGGATCAGGTTTATAAGAATGCAGATTATCAGACATCAATCGTTGCACACACAGGAAAACTTGATCCACAGGATTTCCTGAATCGTTTTACATCAACTTATGGGAAAAATTATTTTAAATTTTCAAATCCGGAATATGATCAGCTTGTGATAGATGCAGCATCTACAACTGTACAGGAAGAACGTGCAGAAATTTACAAAGAATGTCAGCAGATGCTTGCAGATCATGCGGCAGCCGTTTTTATTCAGGATCCATATCTTATTTATGCAGTGAATAAAAACTTTACGAATATGAATATCTATCCTGTAACATTTTATGATATGGGAAGTATCCGAACAGTAAAGTAGAGCAGGAGGAACAGGTGTGAGATATGCACTTAGGAAAGTAGCAGCAGCAGTGGTTACATTGTTTATAGTTTCATTACTTACATTTGGTGTTTTTCAGATTCTTCCGGGAAATCCGGCAGAGATCATGCTTGGAGTGGACGCAGATCCACTTCAGGTTGAGGCTTTGGAACAGAAGTTACAAATTGACAAGCCAATGGTAGAAAGATATCTAAACTGGGTAGGTGGAGCAATCAAAGGGGACCTGGGAGATTCGATCCGTTATCAGATTCCGGTAGGGGAATTACTTAAAAGTAGTCTTCCTGTAACAGTATCACTGGCACTGCTGTCGATTTTACTGACAGTAGTGATCGTGGTACCTGTTTCTATTTATCTTGTAAAAAACAGAAATAAAAAAAGTGCAGTTATTTTTTCTTCCCTGACACAGCTTGGAGTATCCCTACCCTCTTTTTGGGTAGGGATATTGCTGATTCTGTTATTTTCTGTAACGTTGAACCTGCTCCCGTCAGGAGATTATATTTCATTTAGCGAAGATCCGATGGGATCGTTTTTAAGTCTGATACTGCCATCATGTGCAATTGCAATAGGAACATCAGCAACGGTGATCCGCTATCTGAAAAATACGCTTTTGGATGAGATGACACAGGATTATGTGCGGACAGCAAGAAGTAAAGGGCTGACAATGAATCAGGCATTATATAGACATGTATTGAAAAATGCACTCCTCCCATCTCTTACAATTCTTGGAATGATTGTGGTTGATGTACTAGGTGGCAGTGTGATTATTGAAAATGTATTTAATCTTCCGGGCATTGGAAGATTGCTGACATCAGGTGTTGGAAACAGAGATTTTCCACTTGTACAGGGAATCGTTTTTTATCTGGCAGTTACAGTGCTTGTCATGAATCTGGTAATCGATATTCTGTATACAGTGGTAGATCCAAGGATACGTATTGAAGGAGGAGAGAACCGATGAATGAAAAAAGAAGGAACGCAAATCTGGTTACAGGTGTAGTGTTGGTCTCTTTTTTACTTCTTATGTTGATCGTAAGTTTTTTTTATCTTCCATATCCTCCAAATAAAATGGATAGCGTAAATACACTTGCGATGCCGTCTATGCAGCATCTTTTGGGAACAGACAATTTTGGAAGAGATATTTTAAGCCGCATCATGAAAGGTTCTCAGATGGCCTTTGGAATCGGCTTTGGAGCAGTGTTAACAGGTATGGTCGTTGGAGTGATCCTTGGGGCTGTAGCCGGATATTTTGGAGGATGGATTGACGAGATCGTCATGCGCCTTATGGATGCAAAAATGGCATTTCCAGGTGTGATTCTTGCACTTGTCCTCATCACTGTTTTTGGAAATGGAATTGGAAATATGATTCTTGCACTTGGGATTATGTCTATTCCAAGATTTTGCAGAATGACAAGAACAGGATTTATGCAGATCAAAGAAATGGAATACATCAAAGCGGCAAAATCCAGAGGGATTTCCGATTTGCGCATTATGATATTCCATATTCTTCCCAATATTTCATCCTCTCTTCTTGTGACTTTTACACTTGGTATTTCAAGTGCAATTCTTTCAGAAGCAGGGCTTAGTTTTTTGGGACTGGGAATACAGCCACCCCACCCAAGCTGGGGAAGAATGCTTTTCGAAGCACAGTCTTACCTTTTAACAAATCCGATGTATGCGGTCATTCCGGGAGTTATGATTACAATCCTTGTTTTGGGATTTAATTTGCTGGGAGATGGATTAAGAGATTATCTGGATCACCGTATGCCACAAAGAGAGGAAGAAGCATAGGATGTTTTGGAAAAAAAAGAAACAGAACTTGGATGCGCCAAAATTGAAGATAGAAAATCAGGAAAAGAATCTGAAGGTAAAAAATCTTACCGTGACAATCCACAGCAGGGGAAAAGATTATAAAGCACTTTCGAATGTTGAATTTGAGATTCACCCAGGACAGATTGTAGGGCTGGTAGGAGAATCTGGTTGTGGAAAAAGTCTTACGTCATTATCTGTCATAGGGCTTCTTCCATCTGCAGCGAAAATAGAAAAGGGTCAGATCCTTCTTAATGGTCAAGATTTATATTCATTAAATGAAGAGCAAAGATGCACATTCAGAGGTGCAAAAATATCCATGATCTTTCAAGATCCGATGAGTGCATTAAATCCGCTTATGGCTGTTGGAAAACAGATTTCGGAAAGTTACCGCATTCATCATAAGATGGCAGGCAAAAAAGAAGCAGAAGAAAAAGCACTTGCGATGATGGAAAAGGTAGGATTGTCCCGAGTAAAAGAATTGTATAAAGAATATCCACATCAGCTTTCCGGAGGAATGAAACAAAGAGTTATGATTGCAATGGCTCTGATCAATAAACCAGATCTTATTATTGCAGATGAACCGACAACAGCCCTTGATGTCACGATACAGGCACAGATCCTTGATCTTTTAAAAGAACTAAATGAGGAATCGGATTCCATGATTCTTCTGATCTCTCACGATCTGGGTGTGATCCGGGAAGTGTGTGATCAGGTTATGGTCATGTATGGCGGGAAAATTGTTGAACATGGGGATACAAAAAAAGTATTGCAAGAGCCAATGCATCCTTATACAAAGGGACTTTTGTCTTCAGTACCAGATCCAGAGAAAAAAGATGAGCCTATTTTTTGTGTACCAGGATTTGTAGAATCGTTGGAACAAAGAAAAGAAGAAGGATGTCCATTTACAGGAAGATGTATTGAAGTAAAAGAAGAATGCAAAAAACATTGTCCGGAACTTAAACGAATCAAAGACCGACAGGTAAGATGCAATTTATATGGAGGAACAGGAAATGAATAATACAAATATTTTGATAGAAACGAAAAATCTAAAAAAATACTATCCTGTTCCAAGAAAAAAGCTTTTTGATAAAAAGAAATATGTAAAAGCAGTTGAACAGTTAAACCTTAAAATTCCAAAAGGATGTACATATGGACTTGTTGGAGAGTCTGGATGTGGAACATCTACACCAGGCCAGGTTCTGGCAGGAATTTATTCTCCGTCCGAAGGAGAAATCTTTTATAATGGTGAATAACTATCGAAAATGAATAGAGAGAAGAGAAAAGAAATTCGCAAGAAGATTCAAATGATTTTTCAAGATCCTTATTCTTCTCTTAATCCAAAAAAGAAAATTGGATGGATTTTAGAAGAACCATTAAAAACAGGTACCAGTATAAACGCTCTGGGTCGAAAGAATAAAATTTCAGATGTACTAAGGCAAGTTGGACTGGATGAATCTTATGCAGATAAATATCCAAGTGAATTAAGTGGCGGACAGCGTCAGAGGGTCAGCATAGCAGCAGCTTTATTATTAGATCCAGAATTTATCATAGCGGATGAAGCAGTATCTGCATTAGATGTTTCTGTTCAGGCACAGATATTAAATTTAATGAAAAAACTTCAGAAAGAAAGAAATCTTACGTATCTTTTTATTTCACACAATTTGAAAGTTG
>JAHHTM010000056.1 GCA_020024675.1 Muricomes sp. | reverse complement strand
CCAGACTTCTCAGTTGGAACACTGGAGGCTCTTATAGAAGCAGGACATGAAGTGTGTCTTGTTGTGACACAGCCAGATAAGCCAAAGGGCAGAGGAAAAGAAATGCAGTTTACTCCTGTGAAAGAAGCAGCAGTAAAGCATGGAATACCAGTATTTCAACCAGTAAAAGTAAGACAGCCAGAATGTATTGAAGAGCTTAAAAAATACGATGCAGATGTGATGATAGTAGTAGCATTCGGACAGATCCTTCCGAAAGAAATTCTTGAGATGACACCTTATGGATGCATCAATGTTCATGCATCACTGCTTCCAGCATATAGAGGTGCAGCACCGATTCAGTGGGCAGTTATTCGAGGAGATAAAGTATCAGGAGTAACGACTATGCAAATGGATGAAGGTCTTGATACAGGGGACATGATCATGAAAACAGAAGTTGTGCTTTCTGAAGACGAAACAGGAGAAAGTCTTCATGACAAGCTTGCAGAAGCAGGTGCAAAACTTTGTGTAGAGACGTTAAAAGCAGTTGAAGCAGGAACTGCTGTACGTACACCTCAAAAAGAAACGACAACACCTTATGCAAAAATGTTGGATAAAAAAATGGGAGACATCGACTGGAACCAGTCGGCGGAGGCTATTGAAAGACTGGTAAGGGGACTAAATTCTTGGCCAAGTGCTTATACACACTGGGGAAAGAAAGTCGTGAAAATCTGGAAAGCGAAAGCAATAGATGAAGAAAAGAATACAGCATTACCAGGAACTATTATGTATGTTGCAAAAGATTATTTTTCGGTTCAGACAGGAAAAGGCATACTTAATGTATATGAACTACAGATTCCGGGAAAGAAAAGAATGGAGACCAGTGCATTCTTAAGAGGCTATACGATGGAAGTAGGAACGGTTTTCGGTAAGGAGGAGTAACATGTTTTACTATGACCCAACTTATATTCTTGTGCTCATAGGGGTAGTGATTTGTGCAATTGCATCTGCAAGAGTAAATGCAGTGTTTGATCGATATGCAAGAGTTAGAAATTATCAGGTCCTGACAGGAAAAGAAGCGGCTGAGCGAATACTACACGCCAGTGGGATTTATGATGTAACAGTGCAGCATATTTCTGGAAAATTAACAGATCACTATGATCCGAGAAATAAGGTATTAAGATTATCAGATTCAACGTATTCATCAACTTCAGTTGCTGCAATTGGTGTCGCAGCGCACGAGTGTGGTCATGCTATACAGCACCAAACAGACTATATTCCGTTAAAGGTGAGAGGAGCTTTGGTTCCGGTTGTAAATTTTGGATCAACTATTTCATGGCCGCTGATAATTATAGGGTTATTTTTAAATGGAAAAAGCGCTTTATTTCTGATTAATTTAGGAATTTTATTATTTTCACTGGCAGTGTTGTTTCAGATTGTTACATTACCGGTTGAATTTAATGCATCTAGGAGGGCAGTTAACATTTTACAAGATACAAGGATGCTTGGAGAGGATGAGATTAAAGGGGTTAAAAAAGTTCTAAAAGCAGCAGCTCTTACGTATGTAGCAGGAGCTATATCTACAATGCTACAGTTCTTAAGACTTCTTCTCATTACATCAAATAGAAGAAATAAGGAGTAATTTATGGGAAAACCAATAAATGAAAGAGAAATAGTTCTGGCAATCTTATTAGAGATCACAGAACATGATGTATATAGTCATATTGCTTTAAAAAATGTGTTAGATAAATACCAGTATCTGGATAAAAAAGAACGTTCATTTATCACGAGAGTTACGGATGGAACGTTGGAACACATGATAGAAATTGATTATATTCTTAATCAGTTTTCGAAAGTTAAAGTAAAAAAAATGAAACCGGTTATTCGCAATATTTTAAGAAGTGCTGTGTATCAGTTAAAGTATATGGACACAGTTCCAGATTCAGCTGCATGCAATGAGGCAGTAAAATTGGCGGTCAAAAAAGGATTTGCTCCGCTTCGAGGATTTGTAAACGGAGTACTTAGAAGTATCATAAGAGGGAAAGATACGATTATTTGGCCTTCAGATCCGTTACAGGCATTATCCGTAAAGTATTCTATGCCTGAGTGGATTATTGAATTGTGGTTAAAAGAATATGATAAAGATACAGTAGAGAAGATGCTTGCAGATTTTCAAAAAGAAAAACCAGTGACAATCCGCTGCAATACGAGCAGAATTTCGACGGGAGAATTAGAAATCAATCTGGATAAAGAAGCGGTTTCGTGGGAACGGCACAAATATCTTCCTTATGCCTATAAAATCAAAGGTTATGATCATTTAAGTGAGTTGGAAAGTTTTCAGAATGGTTGGTTTACAGTCCAAGATGTAAGTTCAATGCTTGTATCTGCAGTTTCCCAGCCAAGAAAAGATGCACAGGTGATTGATGTATGTGCAGCTCCGGGGGGGAAAGCAATCCATATGGCAGACCTTCTTGCTGGAACAGGGCATGTTGAGGCAAGGGACCTTACAGAATATAAAGTAGGGCTTATAGAAGAAAACATACAGAGAATGCAATTTAAAAATATTTCGGCCAGAAAAGCGGATGCATCTGTAGTTGCAAAAGATTCTATAGAAAAAGCTGATATTGTGATTGCAGATCTTCCATGTTCAGGACTTGGGGTTCTTGGAAAGAAAACAGATCTTAAATACAAAACGACAAAAGAACAGACAGAGGACTTAGCAGTAATCCAGAAAAATATCCTTGATGTTGTCTGGAAATATGTAAAACCAGAAGGAATCCTGATTTACAGCACATGTACCATCAACAGGCAAGAAAATATGGATAATGTACAGTGGTTTTTAGAAAAACATCCAGAATTCACGTTAGATAATATAGAAAATTATTTGTGTGAAGAATTAAAAGAAGAGGTGAAAAACGGATGTCTTCAGTTACTTCCGGGAGTTCATGATAGTGATGGCTTTTTTATCGCAAGATTCAAAAGAAACCAAAAAGGCAATAAGTAAGACAGTGATAGAAAGAAAAAGGAAAATAATTGGTAGATGAAAAAAGATATTCGAGCATATACATATGAAGAACTAATAAAAGAAGTGGAAACATTAGGAGAAAAAAAGTTTCGTGCCAAACAAATTTATGAATGGCTGCATGTAAAACTGGCAGATCATTTTGATGAGATGACAGATCTTTCAAAAAACTTTAGAGAAAAATTGAAAGAGGAATATGAAATACTTCCGGTAACTATGTTGGAACGTCAGCAGTCGAAAATTGACGGGACAAACAAGTTCCTTTTTCAACTGTATGATGGAAATGTTGTTGAGAGTGTACTCATGAGATATAAGCATGGAAATTCCGTATGTATTTCTTCACAGGTTGGATGCCGTATGGGGTGTCGGTTTTGCGCATCAACAATAGGGGGACTTGTTAGAAACCTGTCATCATCAGAAATGGTTGGACAAATTTATCAGATACAAAAGATTATAGGAGAAAGAGTGTCCAATGTTGTAATCATGGGAACTGGTGAGCCATTGGATAACTATGATAACTTTTTAAGATTTATCACACTACTTACAGATGAACACGGATTGAATATCAGTCAGAGGAATATAACGGTATCTACTTGTGGCATAGTTCCTAATATTTTGGAATTGGCAAAAGAAGATCTTCAAATCACACTTGCACTTTCTCTTCATGGTGCAACACAGGAAAAAAGAAAAAAATTGATGCCAGTGGCGAATAAATATGAACTCTCAGAAGTGCTAAAAGCCTGTGATGCATATTTTAAAGAAACGGGAAGAAGGATTACATTTGAGTATAGTCTGGTACATGGAGTGAATGATACAGATGAAGATGCAAAAGAACTAACAGAGATTTTAAAACCAAGAAATTGCCACTTAAATCTTATACCTGTAAATCCAATAAAAGAACGTAATTTTGAGCAGCCAAGCCGTAAAAGTGCTTTGAATTTTAAAAATAAACTTGAAAAAAGCGGAATAAATGTTACTATAAGAAGAGAAATGGGCGCAGATATAGACGGCGCCTGTGGTCAGTTAAGACGACGTTATGTGCAGACATGCAATGAATAAAGGAGAAAAATGATGAAGACATTTGCGGTTACTGACGTGGGTATGGTAAGACAGGTGAATCAGGATTATGTCTACACAACGGACAATCCAATTGGTCCTTTAGATAATCTGTTTGTAGTAGCAGACGGAATGGGAGGACATCAGGCTGGAGACTATGCTTCTAAATATACAGTAGAGACAGTGATCAGAGAATTAAAAAGTTCTAATATTGATGATGCAGAAAAAGCGCTTGTTTCTGCGATTAAAGTTGCAAATAGAGAAATTATAAAAAAAGCAAATCAGGATCCGGAGCTTAAAGGCATGGGAACTACGATTGTAGTTGCTACGATCGTGAATCAAATGATGTATTTTGCTAACGTAGGTGACAGTAGACTGTATTTGATTAATCAGGGGATTACTCAACTTACAAAGGATCACTCTCTTGTAGAGGAAATGGTTCGGTTAGGAGGCATAAAACCGGAGGAGGCAAAGTATCATCCGGATAAAAATATTATTACAAGAGCAATCGGTGCAAAAGATGATGTAGAAGTCGATTTTTATGAGCATCGTTTGAAAAAAGGAGACATCATTCTTATGTGCACAGATGGGCTAAGCAATATGGTCGAGGATGATGAATTATTCCATATTGTGCAGGGGGGAAGAGATATTGTGGAATCAGCGGTATCACTTGTAGACTCTGCAAAAGAAAATGGAGGAACTGACAATATCGGCATTGTATTGGTAGAGCCATTTGCAGATGAGGTGAGTGTATGTTAAAAGAAGGAATTTTTTTAGGAAAACGATATGAGATCATTGGCAAGATCGGTGCCGGTGGTATGGCAGATGTATATAAAGGAAAAGACCATAAACTAAATCGTTTTGTCGCAATCAAAGTTCTAAAAAGTGATTACCGCTCGGATGAGGTTTTTATTCAGAAATTTTTGAGTGAGGCACAGGCAGCGGCAGGTCTTATGCATCCCAACGTGGTCAATGTATACGATGTAGGACAAGACAGAGGCCTTTACTATATGGTAATGGAACTTGTTGAAGGAATTACACTGAAAGAATATATAGAGAAAAAGGGCAGATTGACACCAAAAGAAACAGTAAGTATTTCGATTCAGATGGTGACGGGGATTCAGGCTGCGCATAAGCAGCATATTATTCATAGGGATATCAAGCCGCAGAATATTATTATTTCCAAAGAAGGAAAAGTTAAAGTTACAGATTTTGGAATTGCCCATGCAACGACTACTACGAAGACCATAAGTGCGAGTGTAATGGGATCTGTTCATTATGCATCACCAGAGCAGGCAAGAGGTGGTGTGGTAGATGAGAAGAGTGATATCTATTCTGCCGGTATTACCATGTATGAGATGATCACAGGTCATGTGCCATTTGATGGAGATTCTACAGTTTCAGTTGCAATCAAGCATTTACAAGAAAATATAATTTCGCCAGCAGAGGAAGTCCCAGATATTCCATACAGTCTGGAATGCATTGTTATGAAATGTACGCAGAAAAATCCAGACCGAAGATACTTAAATTGTGAAGATCTTATTCAGGATTTAAAACATTCATTGACAGATCCTGAAGGTGGTTTTGTAAACATGTCGCCTTATGCAAATTCATTAGATGAAACAGTTGTATTATCTGAAGCTGAAGTAAACAGAATCAAAAATCGCAGATACGCAGATGATGAGTATGACGATGATGACTATGATGATGAGTATGACGATGATTATGATGATGACGATTATGACTATGAAGACGAGGACTATGATGAAGATCGCTCTAGAAAAAGAAAAGAGGGCGTAGATCCTAATATGAAAAAAATCATGAAAATACTGATGATTGCAGCAGCTTTAGTTATAGCAATCGCAGCTATTTTTATGATTGGAAAAGCAACCGGAATTTTCAAGATCAATGGTAAGAAAGTGATTGAAGATCAAGAAGAAAAGCAGATCAATGTTCCTAAGGTTGTTGGAAAATCAATCGATGAGGCAATCGCTATTTTGAATGATGCGAATCTAGGATATCAGATTGTAAAAAAGGAATCGTCTGATCAATATAGAAAGAATCAAGTTATGAAACAAACACCAGAAGCAGGAAAAAAAGTGGCAAAAAATACCGAAATCAAGCTTGTGGTAAGTAGTGGAAAAGAAGAAAAGAAAGTGCGTATTCCAGATGTTTTGAATCAAAGTGAAGATGAAGCACAGAAGATTCTTACAGATGCCGGGCTTGTAGTGGATTCTAAATTTGAGTTTGATGACACAATAGAAGAAGGAAAAGTTATTTCAACTTCTCCAAAGCCAGGAGCTGAAGTGAAGGAAGGTTCCAAGGTTGTTATTGTTATCAGTAAAGGTTCAGAAAAGGGAACAATTCCAAACCTGGAAGGAAAGACAGAAGCTGAGGCAAGAGCTGCTTTAATAGAAGCTGGATTTATCTGTGGAAATGTTTCAGAAGAATATAGTGACAGGTATGAAACAGGAATTGTGATGTCACAATCAGAGAAGGCCGGAAAGAAAATGGATAAGGGTGCTACTGTTAACATTGTGATAAGCAAAGGGAAAAAAATTAAAATGAGTACTGTTCCTGCCTTATATGGAAAAACAGAAGCTGAGGCAAGAGCAGCTTTGGAAAGAGCTGGATTAAAAGTTGGAAATGTTTCAACCAAGTATGACAGTAATGTTATGAGTGGATATGTAATTACCCAGTCAGCAGGAAGTGGAAGTCAGATGGAAGAAGGTTCTACAGTTGATTTTGTGATAAGTATGGGACCAGAACCGACACCAGAACCACCAACACCAGAACAACCAAATCCACCAGTAGATGGAGGAAATCCAGTAGGATAGTTGAATTTATGCAGGGAAAGATATTAAAAGGGATTGCCGGATTCTACTACGTTTATGTAGTAGAATCCGGTGTTTATGAGTGTAAGGCAAAAGGAATTTTTAGAAAAGACAAAATTAAACCGTTAGTGGGTGATAATGTTGAAATAGAAATTTTAAGCCGGGAAAATAAAATAGGAAATATAGTTCGGATATTACCAAGAAAAAATGAATTGATACGTCCGGCAGTTGCGAATATAGATCAGGCACTTGTTATATTTGCTGTAACAGAACCTATGCCTCATTTTAATTTATTAGATCGATTTCTTATTATGATGGAACGAAAAGAAATCCCTGTTACATTGTGTTTTAATAAAAAAGATATTGCACGAGAATCAGAAATTAATGAATTAAAAAATATATATCAGTCATGTGGATATCCGATTATTTTCTCT
>JAHHTM010000055.1 GCA_020024675.1 Muricomes sp. | reverse complement strand
CTCTGCAACTTTCTGTATTACTTCATGATGCGTACTTTTTTCTCTTACTACACCTTATTTCCTACTTTTTCTCTTCCGGCTTCAAACTGTGGTTTAATTAGTGCAACAATTTCGCCTTCGTCTGTGAGATAATTTCGGATTGGTTCTAACACTTTTGTAAGAGATATAAATGAGACATCTATTGAAGAAAAATCAATCGGTTCGCCAATATCCTCCGGAGTAACATAACGGATATTTGTCTTTTCCATACAGACAACGCGTTCATCCTGTCTAAGCTTCCAATCAAGTTGTCCTCTTCCAACATCAATGGCAAAAACTTTCACAGCTCCATTTTGAAGCATACAGTCTGTAAATCCTCCTGTAGAAGATCCTACATCTGTACAGACTTTTCCGTCTACAGTTACATCAAAATTCTGCATAGCCTTCTCAAGCTTCAATCCACCTCGACTTACGTATTTTAACGTATGCCCTTTAATTTCTATTTTAACATCATCTGAAAATGTAGTACCTGCTTTATCTTCTCTTTCATTTTCAACGAATACATTTCCAGACATAATGATTGCTTTCGCTTTTTCTCTTGATTCTGCAAGATTTCTTTTCACAAGCAGAACATCTAATCGCTCTTTCATCACTTTTCCATCCTTATCGTTTCAAACTTTTCAATTACTTTTTCTACAATTGATTCAGCATCAAGCCCTGCATCACGTCTTAATACTTCGACATCTCCATGCTCCACATAATTATCATGAATTCCCATATTTAAAACCTCTACATGTTCTGCATGTTGCGATACATACGTAAGAACCTGACTACCAAATCCACCTATCAAAATATTTTCTTCTATCGTCACAAAAAGAGTATGCTCTTTCGTAAGTTCATCAAGCATATTCTCATCAATTGGTTTTATGAACCTTGCATTGACAAGACTACATCCATATCCTTTTTGTTTTAACAGCAAACGTACTTGTTCAGCTGTCTGGGCCATATGCCCTACAAAAATAATAGCAATGCCTTTCTCACGATAAATAAGTTCACTTTTTCCATATTCAATTGGAGTTCTGAATTCTTGTAATCCTTCGTAGGCATTTCCTCTTGGATAACGCACTGCAATCGGATACTGAAAATCTACCGAATACCTGAGCATATCTGCTAATTCCCAACGATTTTTAGGAGAAATCACTGTCATGTTTGGTATTGATGATAAAAACGAGAGGTCAAAAACCCCCTGATGTGTTTCGCCATCGCTACCTACAAGTCCAGCCCTGTCTACAGCCAGTACAACTGGAAGATTCTGAAGACATATATCATGTATTGCCTGATCATAAGCCCTTTGTAAAAACGAGGAATACAATGCAACGACTGGCTTCATTCCACCTGCTGCTAATCCCGCAGCAAAAGTCAGTGCATGCTCCTCTGCAATTCCTACATCAAAAAAACGATCCGGAAAATATTTCTGAAATCTATCCAGCCCTGTTCCTCCTGCCATTGCTGCAGTAATAGCAGTCACTTTTTCATCATTTTTTGCAATATCACATAAAACTTTCGAAAAAACGTCTGTATAACTATCTTTTATACTTTTATTCTTTGGCTCTCCTGTTTCAATCGTAAACGGAGCCGTTCCATGAAAACGAGCAGGATTTTCTTCTGCCGGTTTGTACCCTTTTCCTTTTTTTGTAAGAACATGTATAAGGACTGCATGATCAACTTTTTTTGCTTCTGTAAATATTTTTTTAAGTTTGTTTACATCATGTCCATCAACCGGCCCTAAATAGGTAATTCCCATATCCTCAAAAAACATACCTGGGACAACCAGTTGCTTTATACCACTTTTTGTTTTTCTCATGCGTTGTACGATTTTCTCACCCTGAACAGGAATTTTCAACAGTGTATCTTCAACGCCCTTTTTTAGTTCTTTGTATGCATTTGCCGTCCTGATGCGATCCAGATAATTGGACATTCCACCCACATTTTCAGATATCGACATATTATTATCATTTAACACAATGATAAAATTACTTTTTAATCTAGAAGCGTTATTTAAAGCTTCATATGCCATCCCACCGGTCATAGACCCATCACCTATGATAGACACTACATAATGATCTTCTCCTTTAATCTGTCTTGCAGCTACATATCCAAGACCGGCTGAAATAGATGTGGAACTATGCCCTGTATCAAACGCATCACAGGCGCTTTCTTTTCGCTTTGGAAATCCACTCATTCCACCATATTTTCTAAGATCATCAAATCCTGATTTTCTACCAGTAAGAAGTTTATGTGTATATGCCTGATGTCCCACATCCCAGATTAATTTGTCTTTTGGAAGATCAAATACCAAATGCAACGCCATTGTAAGTTCTACAACACCAAGATTCGATGCAAGATGTCCCCCTGTATTACTTATTTTCTCAATTAGAAATTCTCTTATCTCTTCTGATAAAAGTTCCAGTTCTTCTGGTTCCAGACTTTTGATATCATTTTCTTTTTTTATTTTTTCTAATATCATAGGAACCTCCTTTATATTTTACTTGTCTCTGTTAATCAGTGACAAAAGTAATTTTGTGAGATAATCATCAGATGGATGAAGTTCCTCTACCATAGAAACAGCCTCTTTTGAAAGCATTTCTACCAGTGCTTTTGCTTCCTTTAACCCTTTCCATGTGACATACGTTGTCTTATCATTCTTTTCATCACTGTGAATTGGTTTTCCGAGTACTTCTTCTGTACTTTCCACATCCAATACATCATCCTGAATTTGGAATGAAAGTCCAATTTTTTCAGCAACAGCTTCTATTTTTTCAATTTCTTCCTGATTTGCTCCAGCTAGAACAGCCCCAATCATCATGGAAGATTCTATAAGAGCCGCTGTTTTTAGTTTATAGATAAAATCAAGTTTTTCACCCGAAATCAACGTTCCAGCTGCTTTTACATCCACAACCTGTCCACCGATCATTCCATAAATCCCTGCTTTGCGTGAAAGAATCTGGAGTGCTTTTCCTATAACAAGGCTCTTTTCAGGAGACATATCAAACGCAGATGCTGCTGTCTCGAATGCATAATTTAACAAAGCATCTCCGGTAAGAATTGCTATATCTTCTCCATATACGATATGTGTCGTCTTTCTCCCTCTTCGATAATCGTCATTATCCATAGCCGGAAGGTCATCGTGCACAAGAGAATACGTATGAATCATTTCAATAGCAGCCATAAAAGGCTCGATAATTTTTTCGTTTCCTCCAAAAAGATGATATACTTCCTGCATAAGCATAGGTCTTAATCTTTTACCCCCGGCCATAAGATTATATTCCATTGCTTCCATGATTACTGACTGATATCCTTCTTTTACAGGACAATACTCTTTTAAGATTTTTTCAATATCTTCTACCTTTTTCTGGTATTCCTGCTTAAAACTCATGATATTCCCCTTTCTCATCCAACAAACGTACCTTCTTCTCGACAGTGTCAATCGACTTATTGCACTGTTTCAATAGCTCCATTCCCTGCTGATACAGATTAAAGGATTCTTCCAGAGTAATATCATCTTCTTCCAGTTTACTTACAACTTGATCTAAAATTTCAAATAGTTCCTCTAGGGACTGTGTCTTCTTTTCACTCATTGGATGTCACCTCCTCAATTTCCGTAACTGTGGCATTTACAATACCATCTGCCATATATATGCGAAGTTTATCTTCTGGCCTTATCTGTTGAACAGATTTTAAATTCTTGTGAGACAGATCTTCTACATAAGAATATCCACTGTTTAACTTCATAAGAGGCGATAATCCCTTCATTTTTTCTATATAAATTGCAAGCTTGTGTTTTCTATCCTGCAGGCAACGTTCAAAATCTCTTTGTATCCTTTGATCAAAGTCTGCAAGACGCTGTCGTTTCTCATTGAGCTTTTGCTTTGGATGAGTCATTTTCAATTTCAATTCCATCTGACTGATCGATTGTCTGGACATCTGAATCTTCTGCAACATAAGATGATGCATACGTCTTTCATATTCTTTCATGCTTTCTGATGTAACTAAATACTCATAAACTGCAAGTTCTGCTGCTGCTGAAGGCGTTGGTGCACGTAAATCCGCCACATAATCTGCAATTGTAAAATCAGTCTCATGTCCTACTGCAGAAATAATAGGAACCGTACAATCAAAAATTGCCCGTGCCACAATCTCTTCATTAAATGCCCACAAATCTTCAATAGAACCGCCACCTCGACCAAGAATGATCACATCAACTCCTGTATGTTCTAAAGCTTTAATCCCTTGGACAATACTCTTTGCCGCTCCTTCGCCTTGTACAAGTGCCGGATATAGTATAAGTTGAACATATGGGTTTCTTCGTGTGGAAATATTAATGATGTCTCGCACAGCCGCACCTGTAGGTGCAGTTACAATGCCAACCTTTTTTACATACTTAGGAATTGGCCTTTTATACTCTGGAGCAAAAAAGCCCATTTCTTCCAATTCATTTTTTAATTTCTCGAACTTCTCATAAAGAAGTCCAGCACCATCTAGTATGATTTCTTTTGCGTAAAGCTGATACTTTCCATCTCTTTCATATACACTAACACTACCGAGCACAATAACCTGTTGTCCTTCTTGCATACGAAAAGAAAGCCCTGACCTTGAGCCTGCAAACATAACACAGGCTATTGTGCCGGACTGATCTTTTAAAGAAAAGTATATATGCCCTGATGTATGATATTTACAATTCGAGACTTCACCCTTTACATAAATTCTATTTAACATGAAATCTTGTGTAAACATGTTCTTGATGTAGGCATTGACCTGCTTTACTGTATATACGTTTTGCATTGTGTCCTCCTTAGAATCGGTAACAACTGCATTGTATCATAATGCTCAGTCTGCCCTTTTTATTTATTCAGCAATCTTCGCAAGAACGCCATTTACAAAAGATGGCCCTTCTTCTCCACTAAATCTCTTTGCAAGCTCAACAGCCTCATTGATTGCTACTTTTACAGGAACCTCATCGTCCCATTTCATCTCATATACAGCAAGTCTTAAAAGCGTAAGATCCACTTTATTCATCCTTGATGTTTTCCATCCTGTGACGTGGCTGTTGATCAGCTCATCAATCTCTTCAACCTTTTCACATACTGCATAAAACTTATTCTGTATATATTCTTTATCACTATCTAAAGCACTTGTTATACACTCAAGGTATAATTCTACATGCTCCGGCATTTCCTTCATTTCATTAAATTCTATCTGGAACAGTAATTTAAATATATGTTCCCGAAGTTCTCTTCTAACCATAGTAGCTCCTTTCTCGTCATGTTTCTATTTATTATACTACATCTTGCATGTTCTTGGCAATGCGTATACTACAAAAAGACGGTCATAAATCTGACCGTCTTTTTTAAAGGGATTAATATACTGATATCTTATTTTGCTAACTTTTTAAATTCGTCAGCAACAAATTGAACTTTTGTTCCAATGATAACCTGAACTGCTGTCTTGCTTGGACGGATAACGCCTGCAACACCTGCAGATTTGATTTTTTTCTCATCAACTTTTGTATAATCTTTGATTTCAAGACGAAGTCTTGTAATACAGTTATCGATGCTTGTAACGTTTTCTTTTCCACCAACGCCTTCAAGAACGATTCTTGCTACTTCTGTAAAATCATTGTTAGCAAGCTGTACTTTTGTTTCATCTTCATCATCATCTTCACGACCTGGTGTTTTCAGATTGAATTTAACAATTGCAAAACGGAATACCAGATAGAATACAATGAATGCAGCAATTCCAAGAGGAACGATCATCCATGTTTTTGCAGCTGCTGGAAGTGAAGCTGAGAATAATAAGTCAGTTGCACCAGCTGAGAAACTGAATCCTGCACGGAATCCTAATAAAGTAGTGATTACTGTAAAGATACCGTATAATAAAGCGTATACAACGTAAAGACCAGGAGCTAAGAACATAAATCCAAATTCGAAAGGTTCTGTAACACCACAAACGAAAGCACAAACAGCTGCAGATGCAACTAAACCGATAGCAACTTTCCTTTTGTTGTCTTTTGCTGTCTGGATCATAGCTAAAGCCGCACCTGGGATACCAAACATCATACATGGAAAGAATCCTGACATGTACATTCCAAGATCCCAAGTTACGTCTGCAGATGTTTCTCCAGCCCAGAAGTGTGTAAGATCACCAAGACCAATTGTATCAAACCAGAATACGTTGTTTAATGCGTGGTGTAAACCTGTTGGGATCAACAGACGGTTTAAGAATGCATAGATACCTGAACCAACTGCTCCCATTCCTACGATTGCATTACCAAGAGCGATAAGTGCTCCAAATACTACTGGCCATACAAAGAGTAAGATTGCAGATACAAGAATTGAAATAACACCAGCTACGATTGCTACGCAACGTTTACCACTGAAGAATGATAACCAATCTGGTAATTTTGTGCTCTTGAATTTATTGTAACAAGTAGCACCAATGATACCAGCAAGGATACCGATAAATGGGTTTGCAATTTTACCAAAAGCAATCATTGCATTCTCATTTTCAGCAATTGATGGCATAAGAACTGTTACTGTTCCCTGTGCAAGAAGTGTTGTAATCATCAGCCAAGATGCTAAAGCTGCAAGACCAGCTGTACCATCATTGTCGTCAGCCATACCAACACCAACACCAATAACAAACAGAAGTGCCATATTGTCAATCAAAGCAGCTCCTGCTTTAACAAGGAAAAATCCGATTAACGGAAGTACTCCAGTAATCTCACCACCCTGCATAGTTGCTGGGCAGAAAAGATAACCAATACCCATAAGGATACCACAAATAGGTAAAACGGCTACTGGAAGCATCAAAGCTTTACCAAGCTTCTGAAGATATTTCATCATAACTTTACCCTCCTTAGTTAAATAATCCCTTTATATTTTAAACCGGAACTCCGGATAAAATATCAAATTTATTTTTTGATTTTAAGTACATCATCACCTGCTACAACATCTTTTCCGGCAAGTGATTCAACAGATGTGTAGTCATCTGTATTGCAAATGACAACAGGTGTGATCACATCATATCCTGCTGCTTTCACTGCATCTAAATCAACTGTGATAAGAAGATCACCTTTCTTTACTGTGTCGCCAGTTGATTTATGTGCTGTAAAATGTTCACCTTTTAATGCAACTGTATCTAATCCAATATGTACAAGTACTTCCACACCATCTGAAGTCGTCATGCTAACTGCATGACATGTATCGAAAAGAAGATCAATAGTACCATCTGCCGGTGCACACACTTTTCCGTCAGTTGGAATCACAGCAACACCTTTTCCAAGGATTTCTCCCCCGAATGTCGGATCACTTACTTCACTAATTGGAACTACTTT
>JAHHTM010000054.1 GCA_020024675.1 Muricomes sp. | reverse complement strand
TGGAAAATCTGTGAAGGTTTATTATAAAGGACAACGTGGAGAAGGAATTTACGATGTTGCGTTTGAAGGTCTTATTAAAAATGTTGAAAGACGATATCGAGAGACCGGTTCCGATACAATGAAGGCAGAATATGAGTCCTTTATGAATATTACGCCATGTCCGGTATGTAAAGGCCAAAGATTAAAAAAAGGAGCACTTGCTGTTACTGTCGGAGATAAGAACATTGCGGAAGTTACAGCTATGTCTATAGAAAAACTTCAACAGTTTTTGGAAACACTTAAGCTGACACCAGCTCAGGAAATGATTGGAAATCAGATCTTAAAAGAAATCAAGGCAAGAATCTCCTTTCTTATGGATGTGGGACTTGACTATCTGACGTTGTCAAGAGCTACAGGAACACTATCAGGTGGCGAGGCACAGAGAATACGTCTGGCAACGCAGATTGGTTCCGGACTTGTTGGAGTTGCGTATATTTTAGATGAACCTAGTATCGGCCTTCATCAAAGAGATAATGACAAATTACTTGCCACATTAAAACATTTAAGGGATTTAGGAAACTCCTTGATTGTTGTAGAACATGACGAGGATACGATGTTTGCTGCAGATTGTATTGTGGATATTGGACCGGGAGCCGGAGAACATGGAGGAAATGTAGTTGCTATTGGAACGGCACAGGAGATCATGAAAAATCCGGATTCAATTACAGGAAAATATTTAAGTGGTGAATTAAAGATACCGGTGCCAGATGTAAGAAAAACACCGAATGGATATTTGCGGATCGTAGGGGCGGCAGAGAATAATCTCAAAAATATAGATGTTAAAATACCACTTGGAGTAATGACATGTGTTACAGGTGTTTCAGGTTCAGGGAAAAGTTCTCTGATCAATCAGATTCTTTATAAAAAACTGGCGAAAGAATTAAATCGTGCAAGAACGATTCCTGGAAAGCACAAAAGAATTGAAGGAATTGAAAAATTAGATAAGGTCATCAACATTGATCAGTCACCAATCGGACGTACACCTAGGTCAAATCCGGCCACGTATACAGGTGTGTTTGACTTGATCCGTGATCTTTTTGCGGCTACAGCAGATGCGAAAGCGCGTGGGTATAAAAAAGGACGCTTTAGTTTCAATGTGAAAGGTGGACGATGCGAGGCATGTAAAGGTGATGGAATTATCAAGATAGAAATGCATTTCCTCCCAGATGTTTATGTCCCATGTGAAGTATGTGGAGGAAAAAGGTATAATAGAGAAACACTGGAAGTAAAATATAAAGGCAAGACGATATATGATGTTTTAAATATGACGGTTGAAGAAGCAATGCATTTCTTTGAAAATGTTCCAAGTATTCGAAGAAAAATGGAGACGTTATATGATGTTGGGTTGTCATATATAAGACTTGGACAACCATCAACGGAACTTTCGGGTGGAGAGGCACAGCGTATTAAACTGGCATCAGAATTAAGTAAAAGAAGTACAGGAAAAACGGTTTATATATTAGATGAACCAACTACAGGGCTGCATTTTGCAGATGTACACAAACTGACAGAAATATTACAGCGTCTTGCAAACGATGGAAATACGGTGATCGTAATCGAGCATAATCTGGATGTTATTAAAACAGCGGATTACATCATAGACATAGGGCCAGAAGGTGGAGATAAAGGTGGCATGATTGTGGCAGAAGGTACTCCAGAAGAAGTGGCGGAGAATAAAAATTCTTATACAGGAAAATATATCGCTGCTATGTTACAGAAATAATAAGAGTAAAATATATAATAATGTAAGGGGTTAAGAAGGGAGATTCAAACATGTCTTTGGATATCGGTATAGATTTAGGGACTGCCAGTGTGCTTGTTTATGTAGAAGGAAAAGGGGTTGTTTTAAAAGAACCTTCAGTTGTAGCTTATGACCGAAATACAAATGTTATTAAGGCTATAGGAGAGGAAGCGTGTCAAATGCTAGGAAGGACACCGGGAAATATTGTTGCTGTGCGTCCACTACGCAAAGGAGTAATATCGGATTACACAGTTACAGAAAAAATGATAAAATATTTTGTACAGAAGGCCATGGGAAAAAGAATGTTTCAAAAGCCAAGAATTAGTATCTGTGTTCCAAGTGGTGTTACAGAAGTTGAAAAAAAAGCGGTAGAAGAAGCAGCATACGCAGCAGGAGGCCGAGAAATACATCTGATTGAAGAACCGGTAGCAGCGGCAATTGGTGCAGGAATAGATATTTCAAGACCTTATGGAAATATGATTGTAGATATTGGAGGTGGTACTTCTGATATCGCGGTTATTTCTCTTGGAGGCACGGTTGTTCATGCCTCGATTAAAGTTGCCGGGGATGATTTTGATGAAGCAATCGTCCGCTACATGAGAAAAAAACACAATCTACTGATTGGCGATAGAACAGCAGAGGATATAAAAATCAAGATTGGTACAACATATCATCTGGATGAAGAAATGGAAATGGAAGTAAAAGGTAGAAATCTTATTACAGGACTTCCCAAAACCGTAATTGTTACATCATCTGAAACAGAAGAAGCACTTCAGGAAGCAATGAGTCAGATTGTAGAAGCGGTGATTTCTGTTTTGGAACAAACGCCACCTGAATTATCTGCAGATATTTTAGACCGTGGAATTATTCTTACAGGTGGAGGTTCTATGTTACGTGGTGTGGAACAGCTTATTCAAGAAAAAACAGGAATTCATACAATGACAGCGGAAGAACCAATGAAAGTTGTGGCCATTGGAACAGGGCAGTTTGTAGAATTTATGAGTGGTCATTCGGAATATTAAAAAATGTGTTTGAATGACACAGGAGGAAACTTTGGAAAAAATCACAGGATATGTGGAACATATCGTATTTAGAAATGAAGAAAATGGATACACAGTATTTAATATGGAATGTGATGACGGTGAAATAACCTGCGTAGGTACTTTTCATTATATAAGCGAAGGGGAATTTATGGAGGTAGAAGGTGAGTATGTAAATCACAATGTTTATGGAAGTCAGCTCAAAATATACTCACACAAAGAAAAAACACCTGAAGATACAATTTCTATTGAACGCTATCTTGGATCGGGGGCTATAAAAGGGGTTGGAGCAGCTCTGGCAGGCAGAATTGTAAGAAAATTTGGAGAAGACACGTTTCGAATTATAGAAGAAGAGCCGGAAAGATTAGCTGAAGTAAAAGGAATAAGTGATCGAAAGGCGTGTGAAATAGCAGAGCAGGTTGAAAATAAGAAAGATATGCGAAAAGCTATGATTTATCTACAAAATTATGGAATTACTACTTCACTTGCTGTAAAAATATATAAATACTATGGATCTAAACTTTATAGAGTACTGGAAGAGAATCCATATCAGCTTGCAGATAATATTGATGGTGTCGGTTTTAAGACGGCAGATGAGATTGCGACGCGCATAGGGATTCATTCAGATTCAGATTTCAGAATTAAAAGTGGCATATTCTACACATTGTCGCAATCTTTGGCTGAAGGACATATTTATCTTCCACAAGAAGTTCTGGTGCGAAGAGCGTCTTCACTTTTGGGTGTAGAAGTTGAAAATATAGATAAATACATTATGGATCTTAGCATGGAACATAAAGTGATCTGTAAAGAAAAAGATGACGAAAAGAGAATATATCTGGCACATTTTTATTATATGGAATTAAATATAGCACGTATGCTTCATGACCTTAATATTGACTGTGAAATGCCAGAAGATCTTATGGAAAAGAGATTAAAAAAGGTAGAAAAGAAAGAAAAAATCAGTCTTGATCCAATGCAGCATAGAGCTGTCATAGAATCAATAAAGCATGGACTTCTTGTCTTGACAGGTGGACCGGGAACCGGCAAGACAACTACGATCAATACTATGATTCAGTTTTTCGAGAGTGAAGGAATGAGTGTTCTTTTGGCTGCACCTACAGGAAGAGCAGCCAAAAGAATGTCAGAAGCAACGGGATATGAAGCACAGACAATTCACAGACTTTTAGAAGTGAGCGGAAATCCAGAAGAGGAAGGCAATGTAAATGGATTTCTAAGAAATCGGCAAAATCCATTGGAAACAGATGTGATTATTATCGATGAGATGTCGATGGCTGATGTATCTCTTATGCATTCTTTGTTGTCAGCTGTAGTAGAAGGAACAAGATTGATTCTAGTTGGAGATGTGAATCAGCTTCCGTCTGTAGGGCCTGGAAGTGTGTTAAAAGATGTTATTGCCTCAAAAAAATTTCCGGTTGTAACATTAACTAAGATTTTTAGACAGGCTGGAGAGAGTGATATCGTTGTCAACGCACATAAAATAAATGCTGGTCAGCCGGTTGTGCTGAATAATAAAAGCAAAGATTTCTTCTTTTTAAAACGAGATGATGCAAATGTGATCATTGGCGTCATGATTATGTTAATTCAGAAAAATCTCCCAAAGTATGTAAATGCATCTCCTATGGATATACAGGTGATGACACCGACGAGAAAAGGACTGTTAGGAGTGGAAAGATTAAATACAATTTTACAACAGTATTTAAATCCTCCTTCTAAAAATAAATCAGAGAGAGAGATTGGAGATAAAAAGTTCCGAACAGGTGATAAAGTCATGCAGATCAAAAACAATTACCAGTTAGAATGGGAAGTATGTACAAAATTTGGTCTGACAGTGGACTCAGGTAAAGGAATCTTTAATGGAGATACCGGGATCATAACAGAAATTAATACATATGACGATACAGTAGAGGTGGAATTTGATGAAGGACGCAAAGTGAAATATACACACGATCTTTTAGATGAACTTGAGCTTGCTTATGCAATTACGGTTCATAAATCTCAGGGGAGTGAGTATCCGGCAGTATTAATTCCTCTTTTACCAGGACCTAAAATGCTGTATAACAGAAATCTTTTATACACAGCAGTTACCAGGGCGAAAAAATGCCTCACAATTATAGGGAGTGAAACTACATTTCAGGAAATGATACAAAACAAAAACGAACAAAATCGTTATACAAGTTTAGCGGAGCGCATACAAGAATTTTAAATTTACTATATCCACAAGTTTGCCCTTTTTGCGGTAAAATTGAGCCAGATGGAATTTGTGAAAAATGCAGGAAAACAATTATATATGTGGAAGAACCATGCTGTATGAAGTGTGGAAAACCAATTGAAAAAGAAGAAATAGAGTATTGTGAAGATTGTACAAAACATAATCTTGCATTTGATCAGGGAAAGAGCATATGGGTTCATAAAGATTCTGTTTCGAAAGCAATCTACCGATTTAAATATAAAAACAAAAGAAATTATGGTCGGATTTTTGCGAAAGAAATGGCAAAAAAATATAGCGTTCAAATAAAGCAATGGGGAGTACAAGAGATCATACCGGTTCCTATACATAGAAAGAGAAGAAAAAAGAGAGGATATAATCAGTCGGAAATTCTTGCAGATGAACTTGGAAAATGGGTTGACATACCAGTAAATAAAAAAGCAGTTTTACGCATACGAAATACAACACCACAAAAGAAGCTTACAAGTGTTCAACGAGCAGAAAATTTGAAAAATGCGTTTGAAATTTCTCCAGACTACAACCCATGTGGTATCATTTTAATAGTGGATGATATTTATACTACAGGAAGTACAATTCATAGAATTGCACAAATTTTAAAAGAAAATGGTGCACATGAAGTGTACTTTTTGACTATAAGCATTGGACAAGAAAGATGAATATATGTTATACTAAAGCAAGTGTTTAGAGATATATTTTTGATAAAAGATTCTGAGGTGAAAGGTATGTTGGATAAAGACCGAATCAGATTGATGACAAAAATGGCTAAGTATGAAGATACAAAAGCAGAAGAAGATTTGAAAATTGTAAGTTATCGCAAAAAAGATTATGCAAGTTTTAATACTTGGATTACAGCAATATGGATTACGATCGGGTATGCTCTTGTAGTGGGAATTGTACTTTTTTCTATGTCAAACACAATATTTGATAGTTTGAATATAAGAAAGTTAACGGCCATAGCTATGGCAATAGTGGTTATTTATATTTTTATTCTTGTTTCTTATTGTGTTTATACAAAAGGATTTTATGAGAATAAGTATGACAAGGCTCATCGACGTGTCAAAAAATATTATAAAGAATTGTCTCATTTAGGAAAAAGCTATATGAAGGAGAAGAGATAGAATATGAGCACGTTACTTGTTTGGAAAGAACAAATTCAAAGTATATATGCAAAACATTCAAAGAATATTATTTGGGCCATGCAGTTTGTTCTGGGACTGCTTGTATTTGGACTTATTAATTCAAATTTGGGATTTATGAAACAATATGCGACGATGGTATATACAGTTATATTGGCAGCAGTATGTACATTTTTACCATTAACAATTATGGTGATATGTGCATCCATACTTGTGCTTATGCATTTATATGCCTTGTCAGCACCATTGTCAGCTGTTGTTTTCGTCATATTTTTGATTATGTACATTTTTTACTTTCGTTTCACACCTAAAATGAGTTGGCTTATTTTACTTACACCAATTGCATTTGCTTTGAAGGTACCATTGGTTATTCCGGTTGCCTTTGGACTTTTAGGTCATCCAGCTGGAGTTATGCCAGCGGTTTCTGGAACGATTGTATTTTATATGCTTAATTTTATTAAAATGAATGCATCTGTATACAAAGGCTCTGAGACTCAGGGATTTTCGGAAAATATCATGATTTATTTACATCAGATCATGGTGAATAAAGAAATGTGGATTATGGTTATAGCTATGGGAATTAGCCTTTTAGTTGTTTACGCAGTACATAGAAGCTCAGTTGCACATTCATGGAAGCTTGCATCAGCTTTTGGAGCAGCAACAGCAATTGTAATTGTGACAGCAGGAAACATTAGTTTCAATACGCAAATATCATATATTTCAATGGTAATCAGTGGAGGCATCGCTATTATTGTTGGGTTAATACTTGAAATTTTGTTTTTTTCAGTGGATTATGCACAGACAGAAAGACTTCAGTTTGAAGATGACGAGTATTATTATTATGTAAAGGCAGTACCTAAATTAGGCGTTGCTGCTCCTGAAGTAAGTGTAAAGCATATTAATGAGAGAAAAGAGCAGTCTGAAGAGAATCAAAATGAAACAGAGCAAGAAGACCAGTTTCAAAGCAAGGCTACTACAGTTATTGGAACAGATGAAGTTAGAAAAATATTGGATGATGAAAAGAAATCAGAGGAGACATCGATAAATTTATAAAAGATATTGACAGGAGGTGGCAAAATGAAGCAGTGGATGCAAATGTTTTTTGCAGATTATATTACAGATAAATACATCCCGACGATTCATTTTACTGATATTATAGAGATTCTGATTGTTGCATTAATTGTATACGAAATTATGCTTTGGATCAAAAATACAAAAGCATGGATGCTTTTGAAAGGTTTGATTGTTTTAGGCGTTTTT
>JAHHTM010000053.1 GCA_020024675.1 Muricomes sp. | reverse complement strand
AACGGGATAGGAATGGTTCACCAGCATTTCAAACTGGTACCAAGCCTGACTGTGTATGAAAATATTTTATTGGGAACAGAAATCAATCTTCAAAAAGGAAAATTTAAGACACCATTAATTGATTCGAAAGAAGAATTGAAACGTGTCGAAAAGCTGATTAAAGACAATAATTTTGAATTAGATCCAATGGAAAAGATAGAAGACATCTCTGTAGGTGGCAGACAAAGAGTTGAAATATTAAAGATGTTATATAGAAATGTCGATATTCTGATCCTTGATGAGCCAACAGCAGTACTGACACCACAAGAAGTGGATCAGTTGATGGCTACATTAAAAGGACTAAAAGAACAAGGAAAGACAATCATTGTCATTACACATAAATTACGTGAAGTAATGGAACTTGCAGATAGCATTACTGTTATTAAGCAAGGAAAAGTGGTAGGAAATGTAAAAAAACAAGACACGAACGAAGAAGAACTTGCACAGATGATGGTTGGTAGAGATGTTGTTCTTACAGTTGACAATAAAAGAAAAAATCCGATTGAAGATGAGATAGTTTATGAAGTAAATGATTTATCAACAATTAATGATTATGGTAAAGAGGTTGTTTCACATATTTCATTTGAAGTACATAAAGGAGAAATTCTTGGTGTAGCTGGTGTGGAAGGAAATGGACAGTCAGAGCTTGTAAAGATGATTACAGGGCTTATGGAATCGACGAGTGGCACAAATACATTTTGTGGAAAAGATGTTACAAACTGGTGGCCAGATAAGTTGCGTAAAGCAGGAATGGGAATTGTTCCGGAAGACAGGTATGCTCAGGGGTTATGTAAAGACATGAGTATAACAGAAAATTGTATATCTGGGTATCACAGCAATAAAGATGTGTGCAAACATGGAATTTTACAGAAAAATAAGATCGTTGAAAAAAGAAATCAGTTTATAAAAGAATTTGATATTCGTATTGGTGATATTGAAGGAAATATTTCAAGCTTGTCAGGTGGAAATGCACAGAAAGTAATTATAGCAAGAGAGTTAGCAGCAAAACCAAAATTGTTAATTGCGTGTCAACCAACAAGAGGTGTTGATATTGGTTCCATTGAATTTATACATAATCAGATTTTAAAATTTAGAGATGAAGGAAATTCAGTTATTTTAGTTTCTAGTGAACTTTCAGAAATTATGAGCTTATCAGATCGAGTGATTGTAATGTGCAAAGGACAAATCACAGGAGAAATTTCGCCGAAAGAAACAACAACCTCAGCAATCGGATTATTGATGGCAGGCATTCACAAGAAGGAGGGATAGTCGGATGAAAAAAAACGAAAAAGTAATAAAAACGATTTTGAATTCCGTATTGCCGATAATTTTCGCATTTTTAATTGGAGGCCTGATCATTCTGGGAATTGGAGAAAATCCGCTTGCAACATATGGTCTTTTAATTCGGAAATCATTATTTACCGTAAAAGGATTTATGAATACACTTCATTATGCAGCACCATTAATTTTAACTGGTCTTGCAATTGCAATAACCTTTAAAGCAAATATCTATAACATGGGTGTAGAAGGACAAATGCTTTTAGGTGGTTTTTTCGCAGGAATTGTTGGAGCCTATCTTCCTGATATGAATTCAGTAGTGCAGAAGGTGATCTGCTTTGGAGTAGCAATTGTATGTGGTATGATTTTCGCACTCATTCCAGCATTATTAAAAGCAAAATGTAATGTAAATGAAATGGTTGTTACATTGATGCTCAATTACGCAATGATTAAGGCACTCGAATTCCTTACAACAGGAGTTTTCAGAGATAAAGGGGCAGGATATGTGGCAACACCTACAATTAATGATGGGGCGATGTTTCAGAGAATCGGAACATCAAGACTTACATTATTCTTTGCGATTGTTGTTATCATATTGCTTATAATGGCTGTTCTCATGAATAAGTCAAAACTAGGTTATGAAATCAAGACAATTGGTAAAAATGCAGAATTTGCGGAAGCAACTGGAATGAATGTTGGAAAAAAGATTGTTCTTATTATGCTGATCAGTGGTGCATTGTCAGGCATGGCTGGTGCAGGATGGATGATGAGTGATCAATTTAAATTTACATTAAGTTTTTCAGGAAACCCAGGACTTGGCTGGGATGGAATGCTGATTGCATTGTTAGGAGGACATTCTCCTATTGGTATTTTGGTAGCTGCAATTTTCTATGCAGCATTAAAAACTGGAAGTGATAGTATTAACCTATACACAACAGTACCAAAAGAAATCGTATCTATTATTCAAGGAATGATCATTCTATTCCTTGCAGTTAAGTTTATTGGTGATAACACAAAATGGTTTGCCAGATTTAAAAAGAAGGAGGAAGCATAATGGAGTTGTTAGGCAATATTTTATATGACACAGTTTATCATAGTGCTCCAATAATCCTCTGTGTAATTGGTGGGATTTTTGCATACAAGGCCAATGTCTTAAACATTGCTTTAGAAGGTATGATGTTGAATGGAGCATTTGTATCTGTATTGGTCGCTTATCTTACGGACAGTATTACAGTGGCAATTATAGCTGCGATACTTACTACATTGTTGTGGGGACTGGTTTTCTCATTTTTGGGAATTACGTGTAAAGGAAACGTAATCGTAATTGGCCTTGGAATAAATCTTATTGTGCCGGCTATAGCAGATTTTATATTAAAACGCATGGAGATAGCAAATATTAATCTTCAAAGCGTAAGTGTGGCAGACTTCAAACTGAATATTCCATTCATTGAGAACATTCCATTGATTGGAAAAATTTTGAGTGGTCATCCAATAATTACATATTTAGCATTTATTGGAATCGTATTCTTTGCAGTGCTGATGTATAAAACAAGATTTGGAATTTACGTAAGAGTAGTTGGAGAAAATGAAGATTCTGCGATTAGCCTTGGTATTAAAACAGAACGTTATAAATATGCAGCGGTTTTGATTGGAGCATTTTGTTGTGCACTTGCAGGAATCAATCTTTCTATGGAAAGAATGGCAATGTTTACGAATAACATGACAGCAGGTCGAGGATTTATCGCTATTGCAGCAATTTATTGCGGACAAGGAAAACCTGTAGCGTCTGCACTTTATGCAATCTTGTTTGGAGTTGCCAGATCGTTAGCAATAAACTTAAGCGTGTATGCAGGACCAGCATCAGGACTATTTGATATTATTCCATATATTATTATGGTAGCAGTTCTTGCAGTCGTTTCTTATATGAAGTACAAGAAAGTAAAGGTACGAGGATTTAAGTTAGATTAATAAGAGGGAAAAAATATGAATAAGACAGCATTGATTATAGTAGATATGGTGCGAGATTTTACAGATCCAGAAGGACTTGTGTTTTATCCACAGAACAGAGAAATTCTGCCAAATATCCGTAAAGTGTTGGATGAATGTAGAAAAAAAGATGTACTGATCGTATTTATGCAACACAAAAATCGTAAAGGAAAATATGATGCAAAAGCTGCAGCAATGCGTCCGAATTGTCTGGAAGGAACGTTTGGAATTGAAATTGATCCAATGCTCCCAGTAGACGAAGCAAAGGATTATGTAATTCCAAAAAGAAGATACAGTGGATTTTTTGCAACAGATTTAGATCTTGTATTACGTGAAAATGGTGTAAAAAATGTAATTGTTGTGGGAACGAAAACAAATTGTTGTATTCGTGCAACTGTTACAGATGCGTTTTATCTAGATTATGAGCCTTATGTTGTAAGAGAGTGTGTAGCAACAAATTCAGATGTGGTCAATGAGGTTCATCTTCAGGATATTGAGAAGTATTTAGGACATGTTATTGATATGGAAACATTGTTCAAGATGCTGGACAATGGAACACTTTAAGGAGAACGAGGTATGAAAATAGATGTTTTAACAAGTGGATATGTGAGCATGGATCATATTATTAAAATAAAAACTCCGGCAAAAATCGGATTTACTTCTATTGTATCCAATCGTTCCAATGCTCAAATTTATTACGGAGGCTGTTCTGTAAATATTGCATATGGACTAAGCAAACTGGGAATGACAGCGTTACCAGTTCTAAGAGTAGGAGGAGACTACGAAAGTAACGGATTTAAAAAATTTTTGGAAGAAGGAAATGTACCACTTGATGGTATTACGCAACTTCCAGAAGAAGCTACATCTGTATGTTATCTGATTCAGGATAACAATAATGATCATATTACAATATTTTATCCGGGAGCAATGGATGAAAAATATGCATGCGAGATGAAAGATGAGCTGTTTGAAAATACTCGTTTGGGAGTTATCACAGTTGCATCTAAAAAAGATAATGAGGAATTTTACCGCAAATGTAAAAAATATAATGTTCCAATTGTATTTGGAATGAAAGATGATTTCGAAGCTTTCCCGGAAGAATTTTTAAAAGAACTTCTTACAGAAAGTAAGATTATTTTTACAAATGAAGTAGAAAGAGAAATCATTGAAAAAATATATGGAATGGAAGAAATCACAGAGTTATTTGACATTGGTAAAGTGGATATTCTTGTAACGACTCTTGGAAAAGAAGGAAGTATTTGTTATACACGAACAAAAGATGGAGTAAAGAAGGAAACAATCGGAATACGATCAGTTGAAAATGTAGTAGATGCTACAGGATCAGGGGATGCATATATGGCAGGATTTACTTATGGGTATTTGAATGGATATGATCCAAAAGATTGTTGTAAACTGGGGGCAAGCTTATCTTCATATGTACTGCAGGCAGAAGGATGTTGTAGTAATATGCCAACGAAAGAACAACTTTTAGAAACGTGGAAAAATTTTGAATGATAAGAAGAAAGGGTGTATATATGAGTACATTATATATGGGGACGGATAAAGATACGATTGCAAAATATGTATTATTTTCAGGAGATCCATGGAGAGTGGAGGTAATAAAAAAATATCTGGATGCTCCTAAAAAGGTGGCATTTATGAGAGAATTTAATACATATACAGGAAAATACAAAGGAATTGACATTACAGTAACTTCCACAGGAATTGGGGCACCATCTGCCGCAATTGCCATGGAAGAAATGTATGAGTCCGGAATGGAAGTGGCTGTGCGTATGGGAACGGTTATGTCTATGCGAGATGATATGCTTGGACATTTCATGATTCCGGTAGCAGCAATGAGAAGAGAAGGAACGAGTCAGTCTTATGTAGATTTAAGTTATCCGGCGGTTGCGGATCTTGACTTGGTCAATGCAATGAATGAAACAGTAGCAAGTGTGGGAAAACGTTATTTAAATGGTCTGAACTGTACAATGGATGGTTTTTATAGTAAGATGCATGATTCTAGATTCTCATTGGAATTTGGAAGAAATATGTCAGATACATTTGAAGAAGTGAAGAAATTGGGTGTGACAGGAATAGATATGGAATCTTCTTGTATGCTGACGTTAGGACGTTTGATGGGAGTAAAAACATGTATCCTTACTGTTGTTACCGTATTGGAGAATTTAAAAGAAACTTTAAAAGGACAGGATCGTGTAGATGCAGAAGATCTCCTTTGCAGAGTCGCATTGGAAGGTATTTATAATTATCATAATAAACAAAATAAATAATGGATTATTTAGGAGGAAAAGAAATGGCTAGAAAAATATTTACAGAAGGTTCACAAACAGTAATCGGTATGGTGCATTGTCTTCCACTTCCTACAACAGCAGGATTTGATGGTGATTACCAGAAAATTTTAGATCAGGCAGTACAAGATGCAATTACACTTGAAAAAGCAGGTGTAGATGCTGTTATCGTAGAAAACATGGGAGATACTCCTTTTTCTGCAACTTTAAATACAGCACAAATTGCAGCTCTTACAGCAGCAACTATGCAGGTTAAAAATGCAGTAAATATTCCGGTAGGTGTAGATGCGGCGTTTAATGATTGTGAAGCCAATATTGCAATTGCTGCAATCACAGGAGCATCTTTTATCCGTGTACCAGTATTTGTCGATACAGTATTATTTACAGATGGAGTGATTAAACCGTGTGCGAAAAAATGTATGGATTATAGAAAAGCGATGGGAAAAGAAGATATTAAAGTAATCGCAGATGTTCAGGTAAAACACGCACACATGTTGCTTTCTAATATCAGCATTGAACAGTCAGCAGTAGAAGCAGCGAGCAATGGAGCAGATGGAATTATTGTTACAGGAACCCAGATTGGAGAAGAAACACCATTGGATCTTATTAAGAGAGTGAAGAAGGTCGTTAAAGTACCTGTATTCGCGGGAAGTGGAGTAAAAGCAGAAAATATCAAAGAGCAGTTAAATATTGCAGATGGAGCAATTATAGGATCTAGTTTAAAAGAGGGCGGAATTATTAGTAATCCAATTTCGTATGATTTGGTTAAAAAAGTATTAGATGCATTGAGATAATGAAAAGAAAAGCAAAAGGAGAGAATCATTATGATGAGACCAATGAAAATGGCAGGAAGCGAATTAATGTTCGGAGAAGGATGCCTAGAATATATTAAAACAATGAATGCAAAGAAAGTAACAATTGTAGTTGGTGGAAAGAGCATGGAAAGAAGTGGAATGCTTGCGAAAGTGGAAAATTATTTTCATGAGTCAGGAGCAGAAACAAGAGTAGTTTCTGGCGTAGAACCAGATCCGTCTTTTAAAACGGTATTGCGTGGAGCAAAAGAAATGTTGGAATTTGGACCAGATCTTATTGTAGGGCTTGGTGGTGGTTCGGCAATGGATGCAGCAAAGGGAATGTGGATCTACTATGAACATCCAGAACTTACTACAATTGAGGATGTACTTCCTCCAAACCAGTTTCCGAAACTTCATCAGAAAGCAAGATTATGCTGTATCCCTTCAACAAGTGGAACAGCAAGTGAGGTTTCTCGTTCTATTGTTATTTCAGACGATGAAACAGGAATGAAACATGGAATTGGTAATATGGAAATGATGCCAGATGTAGCAATCTGTGATCCGGAAGTAACAATTTCTATGCCGGCAAAAATTACAGCAGAAACAGGGATGGATGCAATGACACACGCATTAGAGGCGCTTGCTTCAAACAGAGCAAATTATCTTTCAGACATTCTTGCTTCACAGGCTGTTATCGATATCTTTAAATATCTTCCAATAGCATGTGAAAATGGGAAAGATATGAAAGCAAGAGAATATATGCTGCAGGCTTCTATGGTAGCTGGTATTGCGTTCACGAACGTTTCTTTGGGAATTGTGCATTCTATGGCACATACAGTTGGAAGTTATTTCCATGTATCACATGGTTTGGCAGATGCAATTCTTCTCCCATACATTATTCGTTATAATAGTGCATCAGAGGAAGGAAAAGCAGCCTATGCAAGAATTGCTGAAAAAGTAGGTGTTGAAGATCTTGGAACAGCAATTGAAGAATTAAATAAAAAAATAGGCATTCCTGCTTCATTCTCAGAGGTCATTACAGACGAAGAAGCATATATGAATAAAGTTGCAGAAATGGCTCCAGTAGCAAAAGCTGATGGTTGTACAAAAACAAACCCAATCATTCCTTCAGTAGAAGAATTTGAAAAATTATTTGTAAAAGCATATAAAGGAGAATAAAAGTCATGGAAG
>JAHHTM010000052.1 GCA_020024675.1 Muricomes sp. | reverse complement strand
AAGATAGCACCACGTATTGTTTTTGTCAACACTCTTTACACATTTTTTTATATGAGTTTATATTTATTTAACAGTCTGTTTGTTCAAACGGATCTAAAAAATCCACAAAAACACTATTGCACAAATCCAGACCCAATTCTGTCAGATAAATCCTATCCCCTTCAATTTCAAGCAGTCTTTCTTCCACAAATTTATTAATCTGTTTCTCATAAACTTCCCATATTGACCTGTGGAATGTCTGTTCAAATTCTGCCACTGAAATTCCATTTGTTTTGCGCAATCCAAGGAACATAAATTCTTCTATCTCATCCCCGGTTGTCAGGTTCTGCTTTTCTACACAAATATCTTTTTCCTTATTTCGTTGTATATATAGATTGTAATCTGAGGTATTTGAAAAACGTTCATGGCCGATCAACGATGCTGCACCAAGCCCCAGTCCTAAATAATCTTTTCTCTCCCAATACCCCAGATTATGTTTACATTCAAATCCATTCTTTGCATAATTCGAAATTTCATACCTGCGATACCCATATTTATGTAAAAAAGTTTCTGTGGCCTTGTATATCATTCGTTCTGTTTCTTCATCTGGAAGTGATGGCATCTCGTTTTTTGTATCACATTCATTATTTCCATATTTTTCATAAAATGGTGTTCCTTCTTCTATGATGAGGCTATAAGCAGAAATATGTTCCGGTTCTAACAAAGCCACTGTTTCTAATGTGTTTATCCAACTTTCATAAGTCTGTCCCGGAATTGCAGAAATAAGATCAACATTCACATTTTTGAATCCAACCCGTCTTGCCTTCTCATATGTTTCCTTAAATTCTGCAAATGTATGAATTCTGCCTAACATTTTTAATTCCCCATCATCCACGGACTGAAGACCAATACTTAAACGATTGATTCCTGCCTTTTTCATTGTCCTAAGTTTGGAATCATCTACTGTCCCCGGGTTTACTTCCATTGTAATCTCCGCATCCTCTAATAATTCAAAACTATTTTTGATTGCTTCTGCAATCTTTATAATCTGTTCTTCCTCTAATATAGAAGGAGTTCCTCCTCCAATAAAAACAGTAGACACTTCATAAGTTTCTCCATATTCTTTTCCCATATCGTAAATCTCAGTAATTAAAGTTTCCACATACTGCTTACGATAAGAAAAATCAGCCGGTCCTGATAAAAAATCACAATATGCGCATTTTCGTGCACAAAACGGAATATGTATATATAACTCCAGTTTCTTTTTCAAATCTTTCTCCTTTCATTTGAGGGTCAGGCACTTTCTTAAGTACCTGACCCTTTTAATAAAAGCCCCGGGGCTTTGTTCCCCAGAGCTTTCCTTTATTTATCATCTAATTTCAATACACTCATAAATGCTTTCTGCGGAATTTCCACGCTGCCGACCTGACGCATACGTTTCTTTCCTTCTTTCTGTTTTTCTAACAGTTTTTTCTTACGTGAAATATCTCCACCATAACATTTCGCAAGAACATCTTTTCTCATTGCTCGAACAGTCTCTCTGGCAATAATCTTACTTCCCACTGCTGCCTGAATTGGAATTTCAAAAAGCTGTCTTGGTATTTCTTCTTTAAGCTTTTCACACATCTTTCTTCCGCGTTCATAAGCTGTTCCACTGTGAACAATAAATGAAAGCGCATCGACTTCTTCTTTATTAATCAGGATGTCCAGTTTTACAAGTTCAGATTGCACATACCCTAACATCTCATAATCAAATGAAGCATACCCTCTTGAACGCGATTTAAGTGCATCAAAGAAATCATATATAATCTCATTAAGTGGAAGTTGGTAGTGAAGAACCGCACGACTTGCTTCTATATAATCAAGTCCTTTGTATTCCCCTCGACGTTCCTGGCATAATTCCATAATAGCACCTATATACTCTGTAGTTACCATGATCTCTGCTTTAACCATAGGTTCTTCCATATACTCAATCTCTGCCGGATCTGGAAGGTTTGTCGGATTGGTAAGATCGATCACTTCTCCATTTGTCTTATGCACTTTGTAAATAACACTTGGCGCTGTTGTAACAAGATCAAGATTATACTCTCTTTCCAGTCGTTCCTGAATAATTTCCAAATGCAGAAGTCCTAAAAATCCACAACGGAATCCAAACCCAAGCGCGATGGATGTCTCAGCTTCAAACTGAAGGGCAGCATCATTGAGCTGAAGTTTTTCCAACGCATCCCTTAAATCTGGATATTTAGCACCATCTGCTGGATAAAGTCCACAATAAACCATTGGATTTACTTTCTTGTAACCTGGAAGTGGTTCTTCACATGGTCTTAATGCATCTGTGATCGTATCACCTACTCGTGTATCTTTTACATTCTTTAAGCTGGCTGTAATATATCCAACCATTCCTGCGCTCAATTCATCACAAGGTATAAACTGGCCTGCTCCAAAATATCCAACTTCAACTACATCTGCCTGCGCGCCAGTAGCCATCATACGGATTTTTGTTCCTTTTCTCACTTTTCCTTCTTTAATCCTACAGAAAACGATAACTCCCTTATAAGAGTCATAAACGGAATCAAAGATAAGCGCCTTAAGTGGTTGGCTTGCATCTCCTTTTGGTGCCGGAATCTTTTTAACGATCTGCTCCAGCACATCTTCTATATTAAGTCCGGTCTTTGCAGAAATAAGCGGTGCATCTTCTGCCTCAATACCGATCACATCTTCTATTTCTTCTATTACACGTGGTGCATCTGCGCTTGGAAGGTCAATTTTATTGATAACCGGCATAACATCAAGATCATGATCCAGTGCTAAATATACATTTGCAAGTGTCTGTGCCTCCACTCCCTGAGCTGCATCTACAACAAGAATTGCTCCATCACATGCTGCAAGGCTTCGTGAAACCTCATAATTAAAATCCACATGTCCTGGTGTATCGATGAGGTTAAAAATATATTCTTCTCCATCCTTTGCCTTGTATACCGTACGTACAGTCTGTGCTTTGATCGTAATTCCACGCTCTCTTTCCAGATCCATATTGTCCAGAACCTGTGATTGCATTTCCCTGCTTGTTAACAATCCTGTCTTTTCTATAATACGGTCTGCAAGTGTAGATTTACCATGATCTATATGCGCAATAATACAAAAATTTCTTATCTTACTCTGATCTATTCCTGACAATTTTAAATCCTCCTATATCTATCAAACAGTGTTATCCTACCATGTCACTATATCTTCTGGCAACAGTTTTTCATCAAAATGCATCCTCATCACGTAGTCGGTGATGAATTTTTAACAAGAAATAGCTCAACTGCCAGAATATCTTTCAACTTTCCGGTCTTTACACGTTCCTCTAAATCTACTCCTTCTTCTATGATGGTTCGTAATTCCACTGACTTAAATCTTCTGGACTGATTCATATATTTACTCGTCACATAAGGATGTGCCCCTATCTTAGATGCGATCTCATTCTGTCTGTACCCTTTTTTTACCAAACTTTTTGTAACATAAAGCATATTATATTGCTTTACAAGTAAAGCCAGTATTCTCATAGGCGGTTCTTTCATAGCGAGAAGTTCATAGTATAAATCTAAAGCTTTTCTTTGCTCTTTATTTGCCACAGCATCGATCATTGAAAAAATATTGGTAGAAATGTGTGCAGTACAGACCTCTTCTACATCTTTTTCCGTAATAAAATCTTTATCGTAGGTATAGCCAAATAATTTTTCCAGTTCTGTATCTATCTGCTCCATATCCGTGCCGACTTTATTTAAAAAATAATCTACTGTCGATTCACTGACCTTTTTTTTCTCTTTTGCAATCTTTCCAAGCACCCATTTTTTTAAAGTACTTGCATCTTGCACTTTAAGCTCTGTAATATGTCCTTTTGCTTTTACAGCCTTAAACAATTTGCTTCGCTGATCAATTTCATCTTCAATAAAAATAAAATACGTAGTCTCTGGAAGCTCTTTAATATAATCAGCTAATTCTGCACCTTTTGCTTTGAATAACCCAGTATTTTCAAATACGATCAATCTTCGTTCCGCAAAAAAAGGAAGCGTTTCTGCAAGATCTATAACCTCAGCTATATTTACATTCTTCCCTTCATAGTACGCATAATTCATGGTATCTCCTGACGGGATCATGGCTTTTATAAACATATTTTTATATTGTTTTTTTAAATAACTTTCCTGTCCGTATAGAAGATATATCTGTTTATATTGTCCTGTTTTAATATCCTGTTTTAAACTTTTCATAATGCTATTATTATATATGAAAATGAATTAGTTTGCAAAAGGTTTCCACATATTTTATTTTATGACACTATACAGCTCTATTTTATGACCATCTGTTTTCAATGTAACTGCTCCATTTTTTTGTGTTCTGTATATTTGACAGCCATACTTTTTAAGACGTTTTAAAGTTTCTTTACCTGGATGCCCGTACCTATTATTTATTCCGGATGATATCCATGCAATTTCAGGTTTTGTTTTCTCAAGAAACTTCTCTGATGTAGAATTTTTTGATCCATGATGCGCCACTTTCAACACATAACATTTCCTTAGTTTTCCTGAATTTTCAAGTTGTCTTTCTCCTTCTCCTTCAATATCTCCAGTAAAAAGCATAGAAAATTTCTTGTACTTCAATTCCAATACCATAGAAGCCTGATTTCCACTTCCACTTTGATACTCTTTGCCGGGTGCCAGACATTTCATACGGATCTTTCCATCTGTCATCGTTTGTCCCACCTCAAAGATTTTAACGTTTGTACCTGTTTTATTTGCCAGTTGGGCAAGTTCTTCAATTCCTTCATCCCAGACTTTTTTCTCTGGTAATAATAATGTGCCAATCTTTATTCCGTTTTTCTGATCTTTCAGCAATTCCTCGATTCCATTTTTGTGGTCCGCATCACTATGGGAGATCATAACATATTCTAACTTTTTTACCCCATTGCATTTTAAAAAAGGTCCTATTCTTTGTTCTCCTATATGCGCAATATTACTACTTCCTCCATCTATAAAAAGATGCTGACCGGTTGGTGTTTTAATGTGCAGCCCATCTCCCTGCCCTACATCTAACATTGTTACAATTAGTTCATTTTTATTTATTTGAGGTATATAACATGAGAGCCACAGTGTACTGAACAAAATAAATCCAGACAGTCCTGCTATCCGCTTTTTTCTTAATTTTATCTTCCATGATCTTGAGCAAACAACAATATAACAAAAGCAGAACAAGCTTCCGTAATAAATCAATATTCCTGCAAACATTGGTCGTCCGGTTATCCATATGCTTTTTGGTATTTTTAAAGAAATGTTACATAATACTCCGTAAAACCATAAAATAAATTTACAGATTGAAAAAAGAATTTTCGCACCTTGGCCCCAAAATATACCGAATAAAGATCCAAATATTCCTGTTCCTAAAACTGCCGACATCAAGGGAACTACCAAAATATTGATTGCAATGGAAAATAATGGAATTTCAAAATAATAATACAATATGACTGGAAGTAATGTTATCTGTATCCCGATTCCAGACAGTAATGCCTTTGCAAATTTATTTTTTGAGGGAAAACATTCCTGTATACATGGCATGACCACTGCTATTCCTATCAACGCGGTGTTTGAAAGAATAAATCCTGCATCCATAAGATACAATGGTCTAACTAGACACATAACGCACGCAGTAACCGCCATAGAAGTCACCATATCATAATCTTTTCCAGTTATTTCTGCTCCCATTCTTATCAGAAACATAATAAGAGCCCTTAACGTGGATACTCCACACCCTGTTAAAACTGTATATGTCGTAAGAAGAGCAAAACTTATAATTCCAGAACCTACAAAAGATAGACCTGATTTTCTTAAAATACTGTAGATCCCAACTCCAATAAATGACATATGAAGTCCCGAAATAGCCAGTACATGCCCAATGCCAGTTTGTTTATACATCCTTGCTGTTTTTGTATCCAACTCACTTTTATCTCCTATAAGCATAGCACTTACTATGTTTCCATACTGTTCTCCCATATGTTCAAGAAGAAGATTTTTCCAGTTCTTTCTTAAAACTGCAAGTTTTTCTTTTAAACAGGATACTTTGTAATCTAGAATCTTCACATTGTCTGCCTGAATCTGCATATAAATTTTTCTTGATGCATAGTATTTCTTCAGGTCGAAATTACCTGCATTCCTCGCAGATTGAAACCCGGTTGCTTTTCCTATTACTTTTATTTTATTACCAATTAAAATGTGATTTTTGGTCTCGACACGGACCAGAATATTAGAATTATCTATAGATTTTTTATTTATATGGATGCGACTCTTTTTCAGATATAAAATCTGACATTTCGGTTTTTCTTCTCTTTTATATACCGTACCAACTACTTCTGCCACATAACTTTCATCTTCCGCCAAAAAGGAAAACGCCTTATCGTATCCGATAAAGTGTCCTCCTGTCAGCAGAATCTGAACAATTATCAACCCCATTGTTACAAAACAAAGTGGTCTTTTTCTCATGAAGGTTCATCCTCCATAATCCAGTCATTATCTCTTTGGAATGGTTTCGTAAGATCAACCATTTGCTTATACATTACATTTTTTTCACCATTAACCGTAATCTGTACTTTACTTGCCACGGTTCCATCAATCAAAGAATTTACAATAGAATGAATCGTAATCTCTGGTTTGACATCTACCTGTGCATTTAAAAACTGTCCATCAAAATTTACGTAACAGATTCCATCCTTGATCGTCACGCCAAGTAAAACGGTATCTGGATTCAACGTCGGTTTACCTTTTCCTTTTTGAGGACCATTTAACAATTTTTCAACGATCAGTTTTTCTTTTGGTGTATTGCTATTGTACTTTACATTATATTCACATGGAATAAGCCTGTCTCCTGCATCATTTGCAAAATATAATGTAAAAGTTTCCGTCTGATAAGTGCTGACTGATTCTCCTATATTTCGAACATAATCATCGTCTGTTAAATATCCAAGTGGTCTTCCGTCTGAAGCAGTCATTTCTGTTCCATTTACTGTCATCCATAAAGCACTGACCCCATCAATTTTTACAAGTGATTTTACTATTGCCGCCTGCACAAGTTTTTCTTCCAGCTTTGGGATATCATAATATGCATCGTTAAAATCAATCTTTAAAATCTGACCCTCTAGTTCACATTTTTGTACTTTCACTTTTTTAGGTATCGCATTCATATAATCGATATCTGTTGATGGGGTATTCATTTCTTTTAACATTGCTTTTGCTGCTTTTAACGGATCTTTTTCTTGTATTTTATAATTAATTTTTTTAAGCCCTGTACGTTCCGTATTTAATCCATAAATAAAAGGAGCATCTTCTTTTACATCTGTTTTTTTTGAACAAGAGGGTAAAATCAGCATGCAGAGAAGAATTCCAAAACCAATAATAGTTTTCCATTTTTTCATTTAATCCTCCCCCTTTACATCACGTAGACGAGAGGAATTCTTACTGTAAATGTAGTTCCTTCCCCTTCATTACTATACACTTTAATAGAACCTCTGTGGATAACAACCGCATTTCTCGTAATTGCAAGCCCAAGTCCCGTTCCGCCCATTTCTCGTGAATGAGACTTGTCCACACGATAAAATCTTTCAAAAATATTTGCCTGATCTTCTTCCGGAATTCCCATTCCTGAATCTACAACTTTTACATAAAAATATTTATGATCTGCATTTAA
>JAHHTM010000051.1 GCA_020024675.1 Muricomes sp. | reverse complement strand
CATAGATGGAAATACATATCGAAGTGATAAACAGATTTGTACAAAAGGCGTAACAGAAGGAAAATCAGGAAGGTATGGAGAACTTAATGAGATTCTTTTAAGCAGCGGGGACGAAAAAGAAGAAAAAATGGAAAAATATGCAGTAGAAGATGCAATAGCATCTAAAATATTTGGACAATACCAGTAGATATATGTAAGGAGGCTGCCTTAAATGGAAACAGGCAATATAATCGGATATGAGATAAATGATAATACTTGTCAGATCAGTTTCTATAATGAAAATCTAGAAGAACCAGAAACACTTGTAGTAGATGAAGAAAACTATCAGATTCCTCTTATTATAGGAAAGTTGAGAGATACTTGGGCTTATGGAAAAGAAGCAAAACGTCTTGTTTCTGTGAAAGAAGGATTTACAGTAACTAGATTGTTGGAAAAAAGTCTGGCTGGAGAGAAAATTGAATTTGGAGAAGAAAGCTATGAAGCAGTATGGCTTTTATCAAAGTTCATACAGATGTCACTGCAGTCATTTACTCATATAGAAGCAATTGTATTTAGTGTTCCTAAGTTATCAGAAGAAATAGCGAAGATACTTCGTGGAATTGCTTCACGAATGAACATTGAAAAAAGTCATATTTTTATTCAGGATTATAAGGAAAGTTTTTGTAATTATCTTTTTTATCAGCCAAAGGAATTATGGCAGTATGAAGCGGCATTATTTAGCTGCGATAGAAATGAAATAAAAGCATATATGCTTCGGAGGTTAAGACCAGAGATGGGAGGTGGCAAAGTTACTTTTGTTACTGTTGATGAGGTGGCTAGTGCTCATATTAAAGAATTGGCCGCTGTCTACCCGGTTTTAAATGAAGAAAAAGCAAAAGATGCAGATGTTATATTTCGAAGATTTATAGAAAGCGTGTTTGATAAACGTATTGTATCATCTGTGTTTTTGACGGGTGATGGATTTGAAAACAATTGGTATCCATCTTCTTTAAGAGTACTCTGCAATGGAAGAAGAGCATTTATTGGGAACAATCTTTACAGCAAAGGTGCCTGCTATACAGCATACCGAAAATTATATATACACATAGAAGATCCGGTATACTTATCAGAATCAAAGCTCACAGATCAGATTACGATCAATCTTCGCGTAAATGGACAGGAAATCTGGTATCCAATCGTTTCCTGGGGAACACATTGGTACGAATCTGATAATCAGTGGGAGATTCTTCTTGAAAAAGTAGAAGACATAGAACTACGAATTGAATCTTTGGTCCAAGGTACCGTAAAAACAGAAATAATAAATATGGACAAGTTTCCGCATAGAGGGGAATACTCCATGCGAATCCAGTTAGAAACATTATTTATTGATGAAAAGACATGTAAAATAACTGTACGTGATATGGGATTTGGAGAATTTTTCCTTCCTACAGATTTTCATGAAGAAAAGATAATACATTTAGGAGGCAATGATGGGAAGTTTAATTCTTTGTCATAACAGACATGCAGTGAATCCGTATGAAATCACACGCATTCATTGTAAAATTTATACAATTGAAGAATTATGCTATTATCTGTGTAACAATCTTTATTTGATCGATTATACGATCATGAATGAACAGCTTTTGAACTGGCTTGACGAAGAATTAAGGCTTACTAAGCTGGCGTCAGAGTTAAGAGATGAGATGCGGACGCATAGTTCTGTCGAAAAGTTTGTGCTCACAATCTTGAAAAGTTCAGGAATTTATAGAGAACACGAGATGATCAAGATTCAAAATGTGTTAGAACGATTGAAAAATCAAAAAGACATTGAACGCCAGAAATATAAAGGAGATAACTTGCTGGAAAGTGGGGAAATCGAAGAGGCAATTCTCGTCTATCAGGGCATTTTAAATGAGGAAAAGGATGAGAGTGTGGATCCTAAATTTTATGGAAAAATATATTCTGCATTAGGAGCTGCATATGGACGTCTATTTTTATATCAGGAGTCAGCGAAGATGTATGACAGGGCGTATCAGATATGTGAAGATAAGGAACTATTAATGCCTTATCTTTACGCATCATATAAATATATGTCTATGGAGGAATATCATATTTTGCTTACAAAACATGAGGATTATGTTGAAATTAATGCAAAAATGCGACAGAAAATACAGGATATTAAAGAAAATCTCCAGTTGGAGATGGATGATTCTCTCATAGAAAAATGGAAACAACAGTATAGGAGAAGTTATATATGAGTACACAACATTATACAAGTCCGTTATCTGAGCGCTACGCAAGTAAAGAAATGCAATATATTTTCTCTCAGGATAAAAAATTTAAGACATGGAGAAAACTTTGGATTGCACTTGCGCAGACAGAAAAAGAATTAGGGTTGGATATTACAGAGGAACAGATTGAGGAATTAAAAGAATACGCAGAAGATCTGAACTTGGATGTTGCAAAAGAGCGTGAAAAAGAAGTTCGTCATGATGTTATGTCCCATGTATATGCCTATGGTGTACAGTGTCCAAAGGCAAAAGGAATCATACACTTAGGAGCAACAAGTTGTTACGTTGGAGATAATACAGATATTATCATTATGTCAGATGCGTTACGTCTTGTTCGTGCTAAATTGCTAAATGTAATTGAAAAACTTGCTGAGTTTGCAGATAAATATAAAGCACAGCCAACGTTAGGATTTACACATTTTCAACCGGCACAGCCTACTACAGTAGGAAAAAGAGCTACGTTATGGATACAGGAATTTGTAATGGATCTAGAAGATTTAGATTATGTTCTGGGAAGTCTGAAACTATTAGGATCAAAAGGCACCACAGGAACACAGGCAAGTTTTCTGGAACTTTTTGATGGGGATCAGGAGAAGGTTGACAAGATTGATCCGATGATTGCAAAAAAAATGGGATTTCAATCATGTTATTCCGTATCCGGACAGACGTATTCAAGAAAGGTAGATCAAAGAGTACTTAATGTATTATCAGGAATTGCGGTAAGTGCGCACAAATTTGCAAATGATATTCGTCTTTTGCAACATTTAAAAGAAATAGAAGAGCCATTTGAAAAAGCACAGATAGGTTCTTCTGCCATGGCATATAAACGAAATCCGATGCGAAGCGAAAGAATTTGTGCATTGTCTAGATATGTAATGATAGATGCATTGAATCCGGCGGTCACTTCGGCGACGCAGTGGTTTGAACGAACTTTGGATGATTCTGCAAACAAACGATTAAGTGTTCCAGAAGGATTTCTTGCCATAGATGGAATCCTGGATCTATGCATCAATGTTGCAGATGGACTGGTTGTTTATCCAAAAGTCATTGAAAAGCATCTTATGGAGGAACTTCCGTTTATGGCAACAGAAAATATTATGATGGATGCTGTAAAAGCAGGTGGAGACAGGCAGGAACTTCATGAAAGAATTCGTGAACTTTCTATGGAAGCAGGGAAAAACGTAAAAGTTCATGGAAAGGAAAATAATCTTTTACAGCTGATAGCAGCTGATCCGGCATTTAATCTGACTTTAGAAGAGTTGGAAAAAACCATGGAGCCATCAAAATATACAGGATGTGCAAAGAAACAGGTAGAAACATATCTAAAACAGATCATAATACCGCTTCTTGAGGAAAACAAAAAAGTACTTGGAGTAAAAACTGAAATAACAGTATAAGAGGCGCACTATGGAAAAAGATTATAAATTGATTATGCGCACGGCAATACGAGCCGGTGAAGTGATGCTAAAAAGTGGAGCAGAGACGCACCGAGTAGAAGAAACCATGTATTATATTTTACGTACAGCCGGCACAGAAATTGTGGAAGCAAATGTGACAATGACCGGAATTATTGCTACATTGAGTAATCCGGATATGGAACCTGTTACAGTGATAAAAAGAGTTCAGAAGCGTGGAACAAATATGAATCGCATTATGGTAGTGAATGAAATTTCAAGAAACTATTGTAGCGGAAAGATAAGTCTTGAAGAGGCATACAACAGACTAAATAATATTTGTGGAAAACAATATAGCGTAACAATGTATAATATTGCTACTATTTTTGTACCTGCGGGGTTTGCTTTGCTATATAATGGTGGAATAAAAGAAACATTTGCGTCTGCAATTACAGGCATGGTTTTAGCCGTTATCATTACATTTGGAAAAAAAATACATTTAAAATCAATTATTTTAAACATGGTATCAACATTCGGTATTGCGGTCACAGCTATTTACCTTACAAAATTTATGCCGAATCTGGATCAGGATATTGTAATCATAAGTGGAATTATGCCACTTGTTCCAGGCGTTGCAATCACAAATGCCATACGAGATACATTGGAAGAAAACTATATATCCGGAGCGGCAAGAATACTAGAGGCATTTGTTACAGCAGCAACTGTAGCAATAGGGGTCGGAATCGGACTTGCATTTATGAGTGTAACAGGAGGATGGTTATGGTAAACATTGTAATGGGAGTATTAGGGTCTTTTATAGCGATAAGTGCATTTGCCGCTCTTATTGAGACGCCCCAAAAATATCTTCTGCATGCAGGATTTACAGGGGCTGTCGGTGGTTTTGTCTATTTGCTTAGTATGCGTTGTAATCAAGACCCGGTTTTCTCCTCATTTTTGTCGGCGTTGGCTATTGCTATTACGTCGCACATATTTGCAAGAATTTTCAAAGCGCCAGTCACGATTTTTATGATTGCCGGAATTCTTCCGACGGTTCCGGGGGCTGGAATGTATAGAATCGTGTATTATATCATTACCCGTGACAGTGCTAAATGCAGTTTCTATTTTATCCAAACGTTGGAAATAGCTGGAATGATTGCACTGGCCATATTTATTGTAGACAGTATATTTAAAATACATATAAGAAAAACGAAGAAATGGTAAAAGACATTTTCAGTGTTGAACATTTTATATAGTTGTTTTATAATGAACAAGTTGAAGAATATTTGAATCAGAAAGAGAAGAGGAAAAATGAGTAAAGTTAGAACAAGATTTGCACCAAGTCCTACAGGAAAGATGCATGTTGGAAATTTAAGAACAGCACTGTACGCATATCTTATCACAAAACACGAAGGTGGAGATTTTATTCTCCGTGTAGAGGATACAGATCAGGAGCGCTTTGTAGAAGGTGCATTAGATATCATATACAGAACATTGGAGAAAACAGGACTCATCCATGATGAAGGACCAGATAAAGATGCAGGATATGGACCTTATGTTCAGAGTGAAAGAAATGCAGCTGGTCTTTACCTTAAATATGCAAAGCAACTTGTAGAACAAGGTGATGCATATTACTGTTTCTGCGATAAAGAACGTTTAGATTCATTAAGAACTTCTGTTTCAGAAGATGGAACAGATATCGTAAAATATGACAAGCACTGTCTTAGCCTTTCAAAAGAAGAAGTAGAGGCAAATTTGGCGGCAGGAAAACCCTGGGTAATTCGTTTGAATGTGCCAAATGAAGGAACAACTTCTTTTGAAGATGAAATTTATGGTACGATCACAGTACCAAATGAAGAACTTGATGATATGATTCTGATTAAATCAGATGGTTTTCCAACATACAATTTTGCTAATGTTGTCGATGACCATCTTATGGAAATCACACATGTGGTAAGAGGAAATGAGTATCTTTCATCTGCACCAAAGTACAACCGTTTGTATCATGCATTTGGATGGGATATACCAGTTTATGTTCATTGTCCACTTATCACAGATGAAAATCATAAAAAGTTAAGTAAAAGATGTGGACATTCTTCCTATGAAGATTTGATTGAACAGGGATTTGTATCAGAAGCAGTTGTAAACTTTGTGGCTCTTTTGGGATGGAGCCCGGCAGACAATCGAGAAATATTCTCATTAGAAGAACTTGTGAAGGCATTTGATTATCGACACATTAATAAATCACCAGCAGTATTTGATACCGTTAAGTTACGTTGGATGAATGGGGAATATTTAAAAGCAATGGACGATGATCGTTTCTATGAAATGGCAGAGCCATACATTAAAGAAGTAATTACAAAAGATTATGATCTTAGAAAAATTGCAGCAATGGTAAAGACAAGAATCGAAGTGTTCCCAGATATTCGTGAACAAATTGATTTCTTTGAAGAAGTTCCGGAATATGATGTTGCAATGTATACACATAAGAAGATGAAGACAAATGCACAGACTTCACTTGAAGTACTGAAGGAAGTTCTTCCAATTTTAGAAGAGCAAAATGACTTCAGTAATGATGCGTTGTTTACACTTTTAAAAGGATATGCAACAGAAAAAGAATACAAAATAGGTTATGTAATGTGGCCTTTACGTACGGCAGTATCAGGAAAACAGAATACTCCTGGTGGTGCTACAGAACTTATGGAAGTTCTTGGAAAAGAAGAGTCTGTTAAGAGAATTAAGGCAGCAATTGAAAAATTAAGTTAAGAGAGGTATGTATGAGTTTCAATAAAGCTCAGACAACAGCGATTAAACATGGAGAAGGTCCATGTCTTGTCCTAGCAGGTCCAGGTTCTGGGAAAACCCTGACAATTGTAAATAGAATTAAATATCTGACAGATGTATTAAAAGTAAGACCAGAAGAAATTCTGGTCATTACTTTTACCAAATATGCTGCAAAAGAGATGAAACAAAGATTCTTAAATCTTATAGGTAAAACATCGTCGCCAGTTACAATAGGAACGTTTCATGGTATTTACTATGGAATTTTAAAATGGGCTTATCGATTTGGCCCGGAAAATATTTTGTCAGAGAAAGAAAGACATCAACTTGTAACATATGCTGTGAGTAAAGAAAAACTGGATATTCTGGATATGGAAGATTTCATGGAAGGTATCATGGCAGAAATAGGGCTTGTAAAAAATAGTAGAATAAAACCGGAAGAATTTATATCTAAGAAATGCGACAAAGATTCTTTTTTGGAAATTTATAAAACTTATGAATCGGAGCGAAAAAAATTAAGAAAAATAGATTTCGATGATATGCTGGTATTATGTTACGATCTATTTACGAAAAGACCAGATATCCTAAAATTGTGGCAAAATAAATTTAAGTATATTCTGATTGATGAATTTCAAGATATCAATCAGATTCAATACGATGTAATAAAAATGATCGCTGCACCAGAAAATAATCTGTTTGCAGTAGGAGATGATGATCAATCTATTTATGGATTTCGTGGAGCAGATGTAAAAATTATGTTTCGGTTTCTGAAAGAATTTCCAAAAGCCAGACAGGTAATATTGAATGTAAATTACAGATCAACGAAAAATATTGTCAATACAGCTCAAAAGGTCATAAAAAATAATAAAATGAGGTTTGACAAACAAATAGAAGCTAGAAAGCAGTCAGGCACAAGCGTACATGTGCAAGAAGTAAAAGATACTTCAGAAGAACAAAAGTATGTATTGGATGATATTGAAAAGAGGTTAAAAGAAGGGGTAAAAGCAGAAGATATTGCAGTCCTTTTTCGAATCAATTCTGATGCAAGAGCACTGGTGGAAGGACTGTTGAAAAGAGGAATCCCTTTTAACATGCGTGAGTATATGCCAAATATATATGAACATTTCATTGCAAAAGATATAATAACATATTTTAAAATGGCGTTGGGAAGTAGAGCAAGACAAGATTTTCTGATGATCATGAATCGACCAAACCGATATATTACAAGGCAGGCACTTTCCAAGAAGGAAATAGCATTTGAAGATCTTCGAAGATTTTACATTGATAA
>JAHHTM010000050.1 GCA_020024675.1 Muricomes sp. | reverse complement strand
AGATAAAAGCGATAATCGTGTAAAGTAGAGATCCGTTTTCTATCAGAGAGAGAGAATCACTGGCTGCAAGTTCTCTTTAGTTCAGACGGTAATTGAATTTCCCACGTTAGCTTCATTCTTGAAAATGTCCTGATTAGAGAATGACGTATGTTGTACGTTACACAAAGCTAAGAGCCTACACATGTGTAGGAATCAGGGTGGTACCGCGATCAAGACTTCGTCCCTTTTGGGATGGAGTTTTTTTTATATATTTTGAAAAGTGAGAATGACATGAAAAAGGGACAAGACCCTTGGACATATGAAAGGAGAAAGATAAATGAAAGAGAGATTGGAGCAGATCAAAGCAGATGCGCTTGCACAGATTCAGGCTGCAGATGCTCCAGAGAAACTAAATGATGTCAGAGTTAAGTTTCTTGGAAGAAAAGGTGAAATGACAGCTGTCTTAAAAGGAATGAAAGATGTTGCACCAGAGGATAGACCAAAGGTTGGGCAGCTTGTAAATGAGACGAGAGCGGCAATTGAAGCAGCGTTAGAAGAGTCTAAAACGACTATGGAAAAACGTATCCGTGAAGAAAAATTAAAAGCAGAAGTTATAGATGTTACACTTCCATCTAAAAAAGCAGTGTTAGGACACAGACATCCAAATACAATTGCATTAGAAGAAGTAGAACGTATTTTTGTTGGTATGGGATACGAGGTTGTAGAAGGACCTGAAGTAGAATATGACCTTTATAATTTTGAAAAATTGAATATTCCTGCAGATCATCCTGCAAAAGATGAACAGGATACATTCTACATTAATAAAGATATCGTACTTCGTACACAGACTTCGCCAGTACAGGCACGTGTTATGGAGCAGGGAAAACTTCCGATTCGTATGATTGCACCTGGAAGGGTTTTCCGTTCTGATGAAGTAGATGCAACACATTCCCCATCATTTCACCAGATTGAAGGTCTTGTGATCGATAAAAACGTATCGTTTGCAGATTTAAAGGGTACATTGGAAGTGTTTGCAAAAGAACTTTTCGGACCAGAAACAAAGACAAAATTCCGTCCACATCATTTCCCATTTACAGAGCCAAGTGCTGAAGTGGATGTAACATGTTTCAAATGTGGAGGTAAAGGCTGCCGTTTTTGTAAAGGTTCTGGATGGATTGAGATTCTTGGATGCGGAATGGTACATCCACATGTACTCGAAATGTGTGGAATTGATCCTGAAGAATATACAGGATTTGCATTTGGGGTAGGACTTGAGCGTATTGCTCTTCTTAAATATGAAATCGACGATATGAGACTGTTATATGAAAATGATATTCGATTCTTAAAACAGTTTTAATCAGAAAGTGAGGAAATAAACAGTGAATACTTCATTATCATGGATAAAAGCATATGTTCCTGATTTAGATGTAACAGCACAGGAATATACAGATGCAATGACATTATCTGGTACGAAAGTTGAAGGCTTTGAAAGACTGGATGCTGACCTTGAAAAAATTGTGATCGGCCAGATTGATAAGATTGAAAAACACCCGGATGCGGATAAGCTTATTATCTGCCAGGTAAACGTAGGAAATGAGTCTGTCCAGATTGTTACAGGCGCAAGCAATGTACATGAAGGAGATAAAGTACCTGTAGTACTAGATGGTGGACGTGTGGCAGGTGGACATGATGGATCAAAGACACCTGGTGGTATTAAGATCAAAAAAGGTAAATTACGTGGGGTTCCAAGTTATGGAATGATGTGTTCTATAGAAGAACTTGGATCAACAAAGGAAATGTATCCAGAAGCACCAGAAAATGGTATCTACATTATGCCGAAAGATGCAGTCGTAGGTTCAAGTGCAATCGAGGCACTTGGCCTTAATGATGTTGTCTTTGAATACGAAATCACATCAAACCGTGTAGATTGCTACAGTGTTGTAGGTATTGCACGAGAAGCAGCTGCTACATTCCGTAAAGAATTTGTTCCGCCAGTTGTAACAGAAACTGGTAACGACGAAGATGTCAATGATTTCATTGAGGTGTCTGTAGAAAACAAAGACCTCTGCTCAAGATATTGTGCAAGAGTAGTGAAAAACATCAAGGTTGGTCCATCACCAGAATGGATGCAAAGAAGACTTGCATCAGTTGGAATTCGTCCGATCAACAATCTTGTAGATATCACAAATTATGTAATGGAAGAATTTGGACAGCCAATGCATGCATTTGATTTATCTAAGATTGCAGGAAATCAGATTATTGTTAAAAACGCCAAAGATGGCGAGAAGTTTGTTACTTTAGATGGGCAAGAAAGAATACTGGACAAAGATGTTTTGATGATCTGTGACGGAGAAAAAGAGATTGCAATCGCAGGTATCATGGGAGGAGAAAATTCCATGATTACAGATGATGTTGATACAATGCTTTTTGAATCAGCTTGCTTTGATGGTGTAAATATCCGTAAGTCAGCAAAACGTTTAGGCCTTCGTACAGATGCATCTGGAAAATTTGAAAAAGGATTAGATCCAAACAACGCAAAAGCAGCAATTGACAGAGCTTGCCAGCTTATTGAAGAGCTTGGTGCAGGAGAAGTAGTGGGTGGAACAGTTGATGTTTATGGAAAAGTAAAAGAACCTGTAAGAGTTCCATTTAATGCGAAAAAGATCAATGCGATGTTAGGAACAGATATTTCTGAAGAAAAAATGTTAGAATATTTCAAGAAAATTGACCTTGAATATGATGAAGAAACAAAAGAAGTTATTGCACCTACATTCCGTCATGATTTATTCCGTATTGCTGATTTAGCAGAAGAAGTTGCAAGATTTTATGGATATGATAATATTCCTACGACACTTCCAACTGGAGAGGCAACAACAGGAAAATTATCTTTTAAACTTCGTATCGAAGAAATTGCAAGAGACATTGCAGAATTCTGTGGATTCAGTCAGGGAATGACTTATTCATTTGAAAGTCCGAAAGTGTTTGATAAATTACTTCTGCCAGAAGATTCTGTGCTTAGAAATACAGTAAATATTATGAATCCACTTGGGGAAGATTATAGTATCATGCGTACAACATCTTTAAATGGAATGCTGACTTCTCTCGCAACAAATTATAATCGTAGAAACAAGTCTGTACGTTTGTATGAACTTGGAAATATTTATCTTCCAAAACAGCTCCCTGTAACAGAACTTCCAGAGGAACGTATGCAGTTTACACTTGGTATGTATGGAGATGGTGATTTCTTCAGCATGAAAGGTGTAGTAGAAGAGTTCTTTGAGAAGATTGGAATGAGCAAACGTGAGACATATGATCCGAATGCAGGAAAAACATTTCTTCATCCGGGACGTCAGGCAAATATTCTTTATGAAGGAACTGTTGTAGGATATTTAGGAGAGGTTCATCCGGAAGTTGCAGATATTTATGGAATAGGTGATCGCGCTTATGTTGCAGTTCTTGATATGCCGGCAATTCTTCCATATGCTACATTTGATAGAAAATATGAAGGAATAGCAAAGTATCCTGCTGTAACACGTGATATCAGCATGGTAGTTCCAAAAAATATTCTTGTAGGACAGATTGAGGAAGTTATTGAAAACAAAGGTGGTTCTTACCTGGAAAGTTTTACACTCTTTGATCTATACGAAGGTTCTCAGATTAAAGAAGGATTTAAATCCGTTGCATATTCTATCGTATTCCGTGCAAAAGATAAGACATTAGAAGAAGCAGATATAACAGCAGCTATGAATAAGATCCTAAAAGCACTCGAAGAGCTGGGAATTGAATTAAGACAGTAGTCTTATAGGAAAGAGAAGGGATTAAGATTGAAAACAAGTGATTTTTATTATGATCTTCCAGAGGAACTTATAGCACAGGATCCTCTTTTAGATCGTTCAAGTTCCAGACTTCTTAAACTTGATAAGGAGTCTGGAGAAACGGAACACCGCAGTTTTAAAGATATATTGGAGTATTTAAAACCTGGGGATTGTCTGGTTATTAACAATACAAAAGTTATTCCTGCACGTCTGATCGGAGCAAAAGTAGGAACAGATGCAAAAGTAGAAGTTCTTCTTTTGAAGCGAAAAGAAAAGGATGTATGGGAAACTTTAGTAAGACCGGGAAGAAAAATGAAGGTTGGAGCAAGAGTAAGTTTTGGCGATGGCCTTCTTGTAGGCGAAGTAATTGATATTGTAGAAGAAGGAAATCGTCTGATTCGTTTTGAATATGAGGGAATCTTTGAAGAAATACTAGATCAGTTAGGTCAGATGCCTCTTCCACCATATATCACACATCAGCTTCAGGATAAAGACCGATACAATACGGTATATGCAGAGCATGCTGGATCTGCTGCTGCTCCTACAGCAGGTTTACATTTTACACCTGAATTATTAAAACAGGTAGAAGAAAAAGGAATCGACATTGCAAAAGTTACACTTCATGTGGGACTAGGAACGTTTCGACCGGTGAAAGTAGATGATGTTACAGACCATCATATGCATTCAGAGTTCTATCAGATTGATCAGGAAGCAGCAGATAAGATTAATCATGCCAAAGAAAATGGTGGTCGTATTATTTGTGTTGGAACGACAAGCTGTCGTACAATCGAGTCAGCAGCAGAGGATAATGGACATTTGGAACCATGCAGTGGTTGGACAGAAATTTTTATCTATCCGGGATACAAATTTAAAGTACTTGATGGACTTATTACAAATTTCCATCTTCCAGAATCAACACTAATCATGCTTGTTTCGGCTTTGGCGGGGAAAGAACATGTACTTGCAGCTTATGAAGAGGCTGTAAAAGAGCGCTATCGATTCTTTAGCTTTGGAGATGCGATGCTTGTAATCTAAAAAATAAAACTCTGATCTGGACTAGCTGTCCGGGTCAGATTTTTTTTGTGAAGAAGAGCAGTTCTACTGGCAGAAATATAAGATAGGGTGTACACTATCAGATAGAATAAAAAGAGGAGATAGAAAAGATGGAGAGATTACGTTCAGAATGTATGACATGTATTCTTAGAAAATATATGGAAGATTTTCCGAAAGACGTAGAAGAAAAAAGAAAAATAGAATATTTAAGGACGATTTTAAGCTATGTTTCTAATGCACCGATGTCATCAAGTGCACCACTTATTGTAAGGGACATTACGGTACTTCAGAAAAAAATGTTTGGGATTACAAATCCATATGAAGAAATAAAAAAATATTTCAATAATGTGATGCTTGGCTATGAATCAAGAGTAAGAGAAAACATCAGAAAATCTTCGGATCCTTTAAAACTGGCAGTTCAGTATGCTATGATCGGAAATTATATTGATTTTGGTGCAATGAGAGAAATTGATGAAAACGAATTAGAGAATATGCTAGATCATGCATCAGAGATTTCATTTGATGAAGCTCAATTTGAAAAAATGCGTATGGATCTTACAAAGTGTGGAAGACTGACATATATGACAGATAACTGTGGTGAGATTGTAATGGATAAAATTTTGATTGAAACATTAAAAGATATTTATCCAGAACTTGTAATTACAGTACTTGTACGTGGAGGAGCAGTACTAAATGATGCTACGATGGAAGATGCAGTACAAATTGGACTTCCTGAAGTTGTAACAGTGATTCCAAATGGAAATGCAATTGCAGGGACTTGTATTGATGAACTTTCTGATGAAGCGAAAAGGGCAGTAGAGGAAGCAGATATCCTTATTTCAAAAGGACAGGGTAATTTCGAGACGCTTAGAAAATGTGGACTGAATGTATATTATTTATTCCTTTGTAAATGTGAAATGTTTGCAAGAATCTTTCATGTGCCAAAGTTGACGGGGATTATTGTAAACGATAAATGCCTAAAGGATGAATAAATGAAAAGAGGAAAAAACAGATTTAAAATGAGATATGTTCTTTACATTGTTGTGTTCATAGCCTTATATGAAATCATTGGAGTATGTATAAGTTATGCAAGACATCCGAAAATCACAGATTCTTACAAAGAAAAATTTTCGGCCGAAGACTGTTACTCAGACACTGTTTCATCGGATAGAGCAAGGATCATAGAAGACAATAAAGATGCTTTAAATCTTCGTCTGCGTATGTTTAATAATGCTTCAAACCGGATTGTTATTTCTACCTATGATTTTCATTCAGACAGAAGTGGGAAAGATGTAATTTCCACGCTTATAGAAGCAGCCAAAAGAGGCGTAGAAGTGAAAATCCTTGTAGATGGTTTTACAGGTTTTATTGAAATGGAGCGAAACCCTTATTTTTATGCCCTTTCCTCTTGTGAAAATGTGGAAATTAAATTATATAATAGAATAAATTTTTTTAAACCTTGGAAAACAATGGGACGATTGCATGATAAGTATATCCTTGTGGATGATAATCTATACCTTATGGGTGGAAGAAATACATTTAATGTTTTTTTAGGAGACTATGGATATAAAAATTATGATAGAGAAGTTCTTGTGTATACAGGAGAAGTAAATGAGAAAAGTTCTATTCATCAGCTAGAGAAACATTTTAACGAAATATGGAATTTAAAAGTTTGCAGTCAGTTAAAAAAACGTTCTATTTTCATAAGCAAAGAAAATATGGAAGAAGCGAAGAAACAACTGAAAAAACATTATGTAAAGACAATCAACGAAGATCCACAAAGACTTGAAAATTTAAACTATGAGTCTTTTACATTTGAAACCAATAAAATTACGCTTCTCTGTAATCCAACAGGTGTGCATGCGAAAGAACCAAGGGTGTTTTATTCTCTTACAGAGCTTATGAAGAGTGCAAAAGGAGAAGTAAAGATTCATACGCCATATGTGATCTGTAATCAATATATGTATGACACATTTGCAGAAGTATGTAAAGATAATCCGAATGTCATGTTAATGACGAATTCCGTGGCAAATAATGGAAATCCATTTGGAGCATCTGATTATATGAAAAATAGAGAAAAAATTCTTGAAACGGGAATTCATATAAGAGAATATGAAGGGGGAGTTTCCTATCATGGAAAAAGCCTTACGATTGGAAATGAACTTGCAATATTAGGATCATTTAATATGGATATGCGAAGCGCATATCTAAATACAGAACTGATGCTTGTGATTGACAGTAAGGCGCTTAATTCGCAGTTAAGAGAGTGTATGGAACATTATGAAAAAGATTCAGTGGAGGCGCTGGGTTATGAAAATTATAATGTGCCAAAGGGCGTGGAAAGGCAGGAAATTGAAAAAAAACAAAAAAGAATGCTTCAGTTTTTACGTCTATTTAACTGGCTAAGATTCTTGATGTAAGTGATCAGATTTGAATTTAGAATTAAAAAATATCGTTGAACTGCATAGAAAATCCCGAGGATGACTTGTGATGAAACAATCCTCGGGATTTTTGTGTGATGATTAGTTTTCGTTAGTCAGATTAAAATATATTTCAGAACCATTGTTTAACGAAATGCTTATATGGGCAGTTTCATAATAATCAACATTTTTGTCAAGTAATCGACAGTTTTCGGAAAGAGAAAGTCTGTCAAGATATTTTTGTATTTCCTGTGTGTCAGAGATTACTCTCGGTGTGGTATCATTTCCATCAGATTCCTGAATATCTTTATCAGAAGGGTGGTATGTCATATGAAGAACATCTTTGATATCAATTTTTTCACGAATCGTATACCCATATTCATTTAAAAGTCGAAGTGTATTTGAAAAATTCTTATAAATATAAAGAGTATTTTCGAATGTTGTATTCACATCGACATCCGAAGGAAAATCAGTTTTCAAACCAACATAAAGTTTTGCAATAGCATTTTCATCGGTAAATACATGAAAGTCTGTAGCAAGAAAATCTTTTTTGTATGCATCAAAAAGATTGTTACGTTGTTCTACTGTAAGCTTATCCAGAGCAAGCCGAGTATTATAAATGTCTTCCAA
>JAHHTM010000005.1 GCA_020024675.1 Muricomes sp. | reverse complement strand
GAAAAAGAGTGTTCATGGAAAAGATTTTGTTTATCTGGAAAAGGCTCAGTTTTATTTGGAAAGCCACAGTACGAAATCTAATTCGATATAAAAAACGATTTTTCATGACAATTTTTGGAATTGGAGGTTGTATGGCACTTCTTCTTGTTGGATTTGGATTGAAAGATTCGATTTTTGATATTGCTACATTACAGTATTCTCAGATACAGACCTATGATGCAAATGTGATTTTAAATCCAGATGCGACGATAGAAGAAAAAGAGATTACATATGATACTTTGAAAAAAGACAAAAGAGTATCCGATACTTCATGGGGACTTTTGCAAAATGTTGAAATCATAAGTGGTAATACTAAGAAGGATGTGTACTTAAATGTACCTAAGAATATTGATGCATTTCCAAGATTTGTGACTTTTAGAGATAGAGTGACAAAAGAAGAGTATCACCTTGATGATGATGGAGTTATCCTTACAGAAAAAATGGCGAAAATGCTGGATGTCAAAAAAGGAGATACTGTTATTATCAAAGATGATATAAAAGGTGAGATTAAGGTGAAAATCTCAGAAATATGTGAAAATTATCTAGGACACTTTCTCTATATGTCCCCGAAATTGTACGAGAAATTATATGAAAAAGAACTAGAATATAACACCATCTATTATACAATGTGGGATGATTATGCTGATGAGCTTGAAGCAGTAGGTGAAGATATTATGAAGACAAAAGGAGCTCTTAGCATCAGCTATACAAGCAGCTTGAAGGAAACGATGGATAAAATGTTAGGAAGTCTTAATATCGTTCTTGTGGTTTTGGTGATATCAGCGGGTATGCTGGCTTTTGTTGTTTTATATAATTTAAATAATATAAATATAACAGAGAGACAAAGAGAATTAGCAACTTTAAAAGTTCTTGGATTCTTCAATAAGGAAGTAGCTGCATATGTTTATCGTGAGAATATGGTGTTATCAATTATAGGGGCGCTTTTCGGAATGGTGATTGGAAAACTGCTTCACAGGTTCGTGATTGTTACAGTAGAGATAGATCTTGCAATGTTTGGAAGAAATATCGATTTTAGCAGTTTTGTATACAGCTTTTTGATCACACTTGGATTTTCATTTATAGTAAATGGTGTAATGTATTTCAAATTAAAGAAGATCGATATGGTAGAATCACTAAAGAGTATAGAATAATTAGGAGAAAAATAAATGGACAAAATTAAAATTTTAGTTGTAGATGATGAAGTAAGAATGAGAAAACTTGTAAAGGATTTCCTTGTAAGACAAGGATATTCGGTTATAGAAGCAGGCGATGGTGTGGAAGCCATGGATATTTTTTATAACGAAAAAAATATTGCACTTGTGATCCTTGATGTTATGATGCCAAAGATGGATGGATGGGAAGTATTACGTGAGATTAGAGAACATTCCGAAACACCTGTAATTATGCTTACGGCAAGAGGAGAAGAAAAAGATGAACTTTTAGGATTTGAACTAGGTGTAGATGAGTATATATCAAAACCATTCAGTCCGAAAATTCTTGTAGCCAGAGTAGAGGCAATTTTAAGACGTACACAAGATACAGAGGAAGAAAGCGTGATAAGTGCAGGCGGTATTGTCATTGATAAGTCAGCACATATTGTGAAAATCGATGATCAAGTAATCGAGCTTAGTTTCAAGGAATTTGAGCTTTTAACTTATTTTATGGAAAATCAAGGAATCGCACTTTCAAGAGAAAAAATATTAAACAATGTATGGAACTATGATTATTTTGGAGACGCAAGAACAATTGATACACATGTAAAGAAATTACGCAGCAAGTTAGGAGAAAAAGGAGAACTCATAAAAACAATTTGGGTTATGGGATATAAATTTGAGGTACAGTCATGAAAAAATCAATCACACAGCAGATGATCATAGTGTTTGTAAGTCTTCTTGTCTTTGTTTTTGTGTTTGTACTTGGATTAAACACCGGATTTCTTGAACGATTTTATATTATGCACAAGCAAAGAGATCTGGTGGAAATACATCATATTCTAAAAACATCTACATCAAAACATCAGCTGGATACGAAGCAGTTAGAAAGCAAATTAAGTTCTCTTACAGAAAAAGAAAATATCTCACTTCTTGTAATCGGACCAGACGGAAAATTGTCTACTGTTGTAGATAACAGTCCAAAATACCAGACACTATATTTTGAGCTTTTTTCAAATGTTGTTGAAAAAAATCAGGAAAACCGAAAAGTAATAAAAGTGACAGAGGAGTATGTGATTTACCAGAATAAGAAAGATACGGTTATTCAGGCAGAATATCTTACGATGATCGGGGAACTTCCAGACGGGTCTAATTATGTTATGCGTACTCCACTTGACAGTATTCGCGAAAATGCAGATCTTGCAAATACTTTTCTTATTTATATTGGAGTGATTGCAGGTGTTTTAGGAGGAATACTTGTGTGGGTATTGGCAAGAAGAATATCAGATCCAATCAAGGAGCTTGCAGAACTTTCAAAACGCATGACGAAACTGGATTTCGATGCCAGATATACAAGTGGTGGAGACAATGAAATAGGGGTTCTTGGAAATAACTTTAATATTATGTCAGATCATCTTGAAAAGACAATTTCTGAATTAAAAAGTGCCAATAACCAACTTCAAAAAGATATTGAGCAAAAAGAAAAAGTAGAAACTATGAGAAATGAATTCCTAGGAAACGTTTCTCATGAGCTAAAAACGCCGATTGCTTTGATTCAAGGATATGCAGAAGGGCTGAAGGAAGGAATTTCAGAAGATCCGGAAAGCCGTGCATATTATTGTGACGTGATCATGGATGAAGCGGCGAAGATGAATAAGATGGTAAAAAATCTTCTGATCTTAAATGAATTAGAATTTGGAAATGGAGCTCAGGAGTATGAAAGATTTGATCTGGTGGGACTTATAAGAGGAGTATTATCAAGTTGTGAACTTTTATTTAGACAGGCCGAAGCAAAAGTAGATTTTATTGCAGATGAGACGGTTTATGTCTGGGCAGATGAGTTTAAGACAGAGCAAGTATTACGAAATTATATAACAAATGCAATTCATCATGTAGATAATGAAAAAAGAATCGAAATCAGAGTTGTTTCAGAAGGAGAAATCGTAAAAGTTTCTGTATTCAATAGTGGAAATCCTATTCCGGAAGAGGACATTCCGAAATTATGGGACAAATTTTATAAAGTAGACAAGGCACATACACGTTTGTATGGTGGAAATGGAATTGGCCTTTCCATTGTAAAAGCTATCATGGAATCTTTCCACAGAGGATATGGTGTCAAAAACTTTAATAATGGAGTACAATTCTGGTTTGAATTAGATGCATGTGTACTCCACGATGGATGCCCGGAGGAAAAAAGCGACAAGAAATAAAAATTATATATATACAAAAGGAGTAAAGGATATGAGTGGAATTAGTGGGGAATGGTATGAAGCACTAAAAGATGAATTTAAAAAACCATATTATCGTCAGTTGTTTGATACAGTAAATAAAGAATACAAGACAAATAAAGTTTTTCCACCAGCGGAAGATTTATTTAATGCATTTCATTTTACACCACTTAGTGAAGTGAAGGTAGTAATATTAGGGCAGGATCCGTATCATAACTATGGGCAGGCCCATGGACTTTGTTTTTCAGTAAAGAAAGGTGTTGAAGTTCCACCGTCACTTGTTAATATTTACAAAGAACTTCATGATGATCTAGGATGTACGATTCCGTCTCATGGATGTCTTACAAAGTGGGCAAAACAAGGGGTGTTAATGCTTAATACAGTACTTACAGTGCGTGCACATCAGGCGAATTCGCATAAAGGAATTGGATGGGAAAAATTTACAGATGCTGCGATACAAGTGCTGAATAATCAGGATCGTCCGATTGTATTTATATTGTGGGGATCAAATGCCAGAAGTAAAAAGCCAATGCTGAATAATCCACAGCATCTTATACTGGAAGCACCACACCCTAGTCCATTATCTTCCTATAGAGGATTTTTTGGAAGTCATCCGTTTAGTAAGACAAATCAGTTTTTAAAAGAACATGGATGTTCTCCAATTGACTGGCAGATAGAAGAATCAGAAATAGAGAGATAACAAAAAGGTGCTATGATACCCCTTAAGTAGACAAGGCAAATAACAAAAATCTACTTAGGGGGTATTTTATTGCAAGGGAAATATGCATACGAAGAGAAATTAGATGGTGTGCATAGAAAAACGACCACACAAATCTGTGTGATCGTTTTTCTACACGTTACATTAGATATTTGACCTGTCTACTTGACAGGGGGCATATCAGGATACGCTTCTTTCTTAGAAAATTATTATTATATTATCTAGTGGTGGTGTCAGCTAAAATATCTTAGCCTTCTTCAATGATTTCGATTTCCAAATAATCAAAATCAATTTCATCAACGAAATTATCTTGATAAAATCTTGCTTTTGCATGTTTTTTGAATTCTGATATGGTAGTTTCTAACCAAATTGGTTTGCTAAGATCAAATTCGTAACAAATCTGATCGAGGGCACGAAATATTTTATGAGTACGTGTATCGTCAGAATCCTCACAGATCACAGTATCGCGCACTAGACGATTTTCTTTCATCTCTTTTCCCCATAAACGGAACATAGGATGATCCTCCTTTGTAACAATATAAAATCAGAGTTTTCTGGTGTGGACAAATTTACCATGTGGACGGCGATTGCCAATTACGTTTTCTGTAATCTCTTCTAATGGTGGTGCACTAATTTCATTAGTTCCTTCAACAAGACAAGCCTGAATGGCATTGTTAAGTGAAAGCATTTTATCATCCAGTTCAGAAACCATTTTTGCACATTCTCGTAAATCCTGGCTGATATAATCAGGAGCATTTCCTTCAAATTTATAAAAAATTTTGTGTTCGAGGCTCGCCCAGAAATCCAGGGCTATCGTTCGAATCTGAATTTCCACTTTTGTGTGTACAACACTGTCAGACAAAAAGATCGGAACGGATACGAGCATATGATAACTCTTATATCCACTTTCTTTTGGCTTTTTAATATAGTCTTTAATAGAAAGGACTTTAAGATCACTTTGATTACCGATCATTTCGGCAAGTTGATAAATATCAGATGTAAAAGAACAGATCAATCTGACACCAGCAATATCATTTACATATTTAACCATGTTTTCAATGGATGTCTCTTTTCCGTATCGTTTTAATTTTTTTACAATGCTTTCTGGTGTTTTGATGCGGGTTTTAATATGTTCGATCGGATTGTACTGATGTACATGCTGAAATTCATCATTGAGAATCTCAAGTCTCGTTCCCACTTCTTTGAGTGCGGAATTGTATAAAAAGATGACGGTTTTCCAACTGTCAACATCTTCATATTTTTGTAATGCTTTTTGTACCGGCTGCTCGTTTTCCAATGTAGCAAACCTCCTCTTATTTAACTTATTCTAGTATAGCATAAAAGAAGAGACCTGTCAGTGGATTCACTCTTTTTTTATAAATGAAGCGTCATATCTCCATAACGGATGAGTTTGTGCTTTCTCATATATTCAGAAATGCCAAGTGTGACAACTGCAGGGAGAAGAATCTGTATAATAAAAATTTTTAATAATACAGTCATATCTGATTCGTATGCAGTCATTACCTGCCATGTCATAATTTGTCCTACAAGACCGGCAGTACCCATTCCAGCTCCTGTGGCATTGTTGGTCATATGAAGAACCATTGTTCCTATAGGACCTAAAATGGCACTGGACAAGATAGCCGGAAGCCAGATGATAGGACGTTTTACAATATTAGGAATTTGTAGCATGGAAGTACCGATGCCTTGGGCCAGAAGCCCTCCCAATTTATTTTCACGGTAACTTGCCACAGCAAATCCTACCATGTTACAACAGCATCCGATTGTGGCTGCTCCGGCGGCCAGTCCGGAAAGATTTAAAATAACAGCAAGTGCAGCAGAACTGATTGGAAGTGTAAGAGCCATTCCCATAAGAACAGAAACAACAATGCCCATAATAAAAGGCTGCTGATTCGTACCCCAGTTGATAAGTGATCCAACCCAGTTCATAAAGCGGGAAAGTGAAGGGCCAAGTATAAGACCGGTTGTCGCTCCGGCACCAATGGATATGATTGGTGTGATAAGAATATCAAGTTTTGTTTTTTCGGATACGAGAAGCCCGATTTCGACGGCAATATAAGATGCAATAAAGGCACCGAGAGGTTCTCCTGGTCCGACAAGAAAAATGGCAGATGATTTTAATAATTCTCCCGCAAGGAGTTTACTGGCAAAAGCACCAATCATACCAACACTAAGTGCGGATACCGTAACAAGATGTGTGGCGCCAAGTTTACAGGCAACACCAACACCGATTCCGGCGCCAGTTAGTGATGCAGAAGTTTTTCCAATCGTATAGAGTAAATTACCGATTGTACCTCCTAGAAGAAGTCCAATCTGTTGTAGGATTGTTCCGATGATCAATGTGGCAAACAGACCTTGAGCCATACCACTCAAACCGTCTATAAAAATTCGGTTAAATAATTTCTTCATGATTCCTCCTATAATATAAGTATACGTAGTATCTTATTTTTTGATTTATAATCACGCTTTATCATATCATAATTTAAAAAATTAGGAAATCATAAAAATGTATTGACATTTAGAATGCAATATGATTATATGAACATATGAACAGTTATTCATATGTTTAAACAGGAGGAAATCTATGGAAAATAAATTACAATATGAAATGGAAGAAGTCTGTGTTCATCATCACGACCATGAAGAAGCGTGTTGTACTCATCATCACGACCATGAAGAAGCGTGTTGTACTCATCATCACGACCATGAAAAAGTAGAACGAAGACAGTTAGATCACACGTACGATCGTATAGAAAAAAAAGTATATATTTTGGAAAATTTGGGATGTGCGAATTGTGCTGCTAAAATGGAACGGAGAATACAAGAGCTTCCACAAGTAGATTTTGCGAATATCATTTTTCCAACAAAACAATTACAGATTGTATCAAATGTGGAAGAAGATCTGCTTCCTGTTTTACAGGAAATCTGTAGTTCAATTGAAGAAGGCGTTGAAGTACGTAAACGAGAGGACGAAAAAGAAAAAACAGACCTTAAAGATATTTTTCCGGAATGGAAAAAGGAACTTATGTGCATTGGAACAGGATTTCTAGTGTTGATAGCAGCAATTATTGCACAAAAAATCTCAACTGAAGTTTCAGTTTTCATTTACGTAGCCGGCTATCTGATGCTTGGTTGGAATGTTGTAAAAACAGCAGTAAAAAATCTGTTTAAAGGACAGGTTTTCGATGAAAATTTTCTTATGAGTATTGCTACCATTGGCGCATTTATTATTGGTGAATATACCGAGGCACTTGGAGTTATGCTGTTTTATCGTATCGGAGAATTTTTTGAAGATATTGCTGTTGCAAGAAGTCGAAGCCAGATTATGGAGGCTGTGGATCTTAGACCAGAGGTAGTAAATAAGGTATGTGAAGGTAAAGTAGAAGAAATTCCAGCAAAAGATGCAATGGTTGGTGATGTTCTTATAGTACGACCAGGTGACAGAATACCATTGGATGGTGTAGTATTAAGTGGTAACAGTCGTATTGATACTTCACCTGTTACAGGAGAACCAGTACCGGTAGCGGTAGAAGAAAACAGTCAGGTGATTTCCGGATGCGTAAATCTTTCCGGTGTGCTTACAATGAAAGTGGAGCATATATTAAAAGATTCAATGGTAACAAGAATTTTGGATGCGGTAGAAAATGCTGCGGCTGGAAAACCAAAGATCGATCGTTTTATTACAAGATTTTCAAAAGTATATACTCCGTTTGTGGTAATACTTGCGTTGGCAGTTGCCGTGATTCCGTCTATAATTACAGGTGAATGGAATTACTGGGTTTATACAGCATTAACATTTTTGGTGATAAGCTGTCCATGTGCATTAGTTCTTAGTGTACCGCTTGCATTTTTTGCAGGAATAGGAGCTGGTTCTAAAAAAGGAATTCTATTTAAGGGGGGAGCATCAATTGAATCCCTTCAAGAAGTAAAAGCAATTGTAATGGACAAAACAGGTACTGTTACAAAAGGCTGTTTTGAGGTGCAAAAAGTGGTTTCTTCTGGTAAAATAACAAAAGAAGAGCTATTAGCTATGGCAGCAGGATGCGAAAAAAATTCAACACATCCGATTGCAGGAAGTATTCTAGAGGCTGCTAAAAACCAGAATCTTACTCCGGTGGATATAAGTGATGTTGAAGAAATTCCAGGAAAAGGTGTCTGTGCAAAGATGGCAGATCAGAGAATTTTATGTGGAAATAGACAGCTCCTTGAATTATACGGCATTACAGTGAAAGAAGATCAGGAAAAATATGCTGGAACAGAAGTATTTTTAGCAAAAGAAGATGAATATGCTGGAAGAATTGTAATTTCAGATGTAATAAAACCAGAGGCAAAAAAAGTTTTTGCAGAATTAAAAAAACTTGGAATTTATACAGCTATGCTTACTGGGGATGAGGAGCAAAACGCAAAAGAAGTAGCAGAAGTTACAGGAATAAATGAGGTATATGCAAAACTTTTGCCAGAGGACAAGGTTTCTATACTTGCAAAAATAAGAAGAAATAATGGAAGAGTCATGTTTGTAGGTGATGGTATAAATGATGCACCTGTTCTTGCAGGAGCAGATGTTGGTGCAGCAATGGGAAGCGGGGCAGATGCTGCTATTGAGGCGGCAGATGTAGTGTTTATGACTTCATCTCTCGAAGCAGTTCCACAGTCGCTTAAAATAGCACGAACGACAAGAAGGATCGCAAGACAAAATGTTATTTTCGCATTAGCTGTAAAAGGAATTGTAATGCTTCTTGGGCTTTTACACATGGCAAATATGTGGATGGCTGTTTTTGCAGATACTGGAGTTGCTATGATTTGTATCCTTAATGCTGTAAGAATTTTGTATATGAAAAGAAATAGGAAATAAGGCAGGGTAAAATAAATGGAAAAAATGGAAGTTGATCATTGCGATTTTATACATGTACATGATAAGATTGTAAAAGAAGTACGCACACAGATGCCGGCAGGCGAAGAGCTTAAGGAACTGGCAGATTTTTTTAAAGTATTTGCAGACGCTACAAGAATAAAGATTTTAAGTGTCTTGTTGCAATCTGAATTGTGTGTGTGTGACCTGGCAGGCATTCTTAACATGACACAATCTGCGATTTCACATCAGTTACGTATTTTAAAACAAATGAAACTTGTTAAAAACAGAAGAGAAGGAAAGACAGTCTTTTATTCTCTTGCAGATGGTCATATTGAAACTATTTTAAGCCAGGGAATGGAACATATAAGAGAATAGAGGAATATAAGATGAAAGCAAGAGTAAAAAAAGTAATCGTAGCTGCGCTGACTGCCATGATTATGCTATCAGGATGTGGAAATAATGATGTTCAATCGGGAATAAAATCTATGGAAGCAAAACAATATAAAGAAGCAGAGAAGTCTTTTGAAAAAGCAGTCAAAGAAGGAAAACAAGTAGCAGAAGCGTATCGCGGACTTGGAATGGCATATTTCGAACAAAAGAAATATAAAGAAGCTTCGGAAGCATTTCAGAAAGTGATGGAAAAAGGTGGAAAGGAAACGGTTACTTTGTATCAGCTTACAGGAAGTAGTTTACTGAAATCTGGACAGTATAAAGAGGCGGTAAAAGAATTCTTAAAAGGAATAGAGCTTGGTACAATCTTGATTGAAAGAGAAGATAAAAAGGCAGAAGAATATGCCATAAAGGTTCAAGAGATGAGATATAATCTGATCATATGCTATGAAAAGATGGGCGAATGGGAAAACGCAAGAAACACGGCAGAAGCATATCTTGATGATTATCCAGATGATAAAGAAGTGGAAAGAGAAGCAGACTTTTTAGAGACACGTTAAACGGAGGCGCAGATGAAATATAATTATCAGATTACGGAATATTGTCATCGGTTTTTACAACAATATATTGCCGAAGGCGATGTCTGTATTGATGCTACTGCTGGTAAAGGAAATGATACAGCGTTTTTGAGACGTATTGTAGGAGAAACAGGGAAAGTTTACGCATTTGACATTCAAAAAGATGCGGTAGAAGCAACAGAAGAACGGATGAAAGTCAATGGGTATGCAAAGAATGTAGAAGTTATCTGTGACAGCCATGAAAATATGGGGAATTATGTAACAGAAGAAGTTTCAGCGATTCTTTTTAATCTGGGTTATCTTCCGGGTGGAGATCATTCTATTGCAACAAATGGAAAAACAAGCATCAGCGCTATTCGTGAAGGAATGAAACTTCTTCAAAAGGATGGAATCATAAGTATTTGTATTTATAGTGGACAGGATTCAGGATACGAAGAAAAAGAGATGATACTTTCTTTTTTAAGAGAACTTGACAGTAAAAAATGGCTTGTGATCTTAAATCAGTACTATAACAGGAAAAATGATCCGCCAATCCCTGCATTTATTATCAGGCTTTTATGATTTAAAAAAGGAGGAGTAAGGGGTATCCCTTTTTAAGTTATGTTGTATGAAATGAAAGAACAGGAAGAGTCGTTTCTTCTGGTAGGTATACAGACAAATGATTCAGAAAAAACAGAGGAATCTTTGGATGAACTTGGTGAGCTTGTGTATACAGCTAAAGCAACAGTAAAAGGAAGACTCGTTCAAAGAAGAGAGGCGATTCATCCGGCTACTTACGTAGGAAAAGGAAAAATCCTGGAGTTAAAAGAGTTACTTTGGGAGACAGAGGCAACTGGTATTGTTTGTGATGATGAGCTTTCAGCAATTCAGCTTAGAAATCTTGAACAAGAATTAGATTGTAAAGTAATAGACCGTACCTTACTTATTTTGGATATTTTTGCGGCAAGAGCAACAAGTAGTGAAGGAAAAATACAAGTCGAGCTGGCCCAATTGAAATATAGGGCTTCTCATCTTACAGGGCTTGGCCGGACTATGTCGCGTCTTGGTGGAGGAATAGGAACAAGGGGGCCAGGAGAAAAGAAACTCGAGACAGACCGCCGTATTATACGTGACAGAATCAGCAGACTGAAAGCTGAGTTACGTGAAGTGGAAGGGCATAGAGAGCTTTTACGAACACAAAGAAAATCTTCCAGCCTTAAAGTGGCAGCACTTGTTGGATATACCTCTGCAGGAAAAAGCAGCATGTTAAATGTATTGACGAATGCAGAAATTTTAGAGGATGATATGCTTTTTTCTACATTGGATACGACCACAAGAGTACTTGAACTGGATAAAAAGCAAAAAGTACTTCTTACAGATACAGTTGGATTTATCAATAAACTTCCACATAATCTTGTTGAGGCATTCAAAGGAACATTGGAAGAAGCAAAATATGCAGATATTATCATACATGTAGTTGATGCATCTAATCCGCAGATGGACAGTCAGATGTATGTTGTGTATGAGACATTAAGACAACTTGGAGTAGAAGGAAAACCTGTGATTACAGTATTTAATAAGCAGGATAGAATAGAGGAAAAAAGAAATTTTAAAGATTTCCAGGCAGACTACTCAGTTCTGACTTCTACAAAAACAGGCCAGGGTTTAGAAGAATTGAAAGAAGATTTGGCTGCCATTATAAGAAATGATCAGATATATATTGAAAGATTGTATGCTTTTTCAGAAGCAGGAAAAATCCAGCTGATCAGAAAAAACGGGCAGCTTTTAGAGGAAGAATACCTTCCAGAAGGAATTGCCATAAAAGCATATGTAACAAAAGAAATCTACGGAAAACTGTAAAAAAGTTATCCGTAGATTTTTTGTTAGTCTTATAGATATGGATGTGACGGGGTTTCAGGATAGCTTCCCAAGGAGACGAGAAGCTCAACGCCAACCTCACGTGCTTTTAAAACAGCGTCTTTTACAGCACTGGCATCTCCGGTAACAGCAACGATCACTTCGTTGGAATGGCTTGTACCGTGATCAGGAGTCATATACTTGATTACTTCCACTGGAGATGATTTCACTGCAAGATCAGCCATTACAAGACCGATTGCGGCAGGAGAGCCACAGAAAAATCCAAAAGGTTTTCCAATTGGTGCATTAAAAGCCATATTGAGGGCCTGACCGGAATTTGCGGAATAAGTAAATTCCAGAGGACCAGCTTCACTTATGTATAATTCTCCGGCATATTTTTCTGTATATTCTAAAGCAATTTCTACAGCACGTCTTACGTCTGAAACATCATAACCTCCGATGATGATGAAGTTTCCATGTCCGCCCCAGCCTTTTGTATCTCTTGGGAGTTCAATCGATACAACTTCTGTATTGGTGGATTTTACAGCTTCATCCACGGCATTAATCTGTCCAGCAGCACCTGTACGAGAACTGATAAGACCAAGGCTTTTATATTTTTTTGGAAGCTGCATTTGTTCTAGAAGTTCAGAACTGATGCCAGGAATGACAAGGCCTATAGTATCAAGAACTGTAGTTCCGACAAATTCTGTCATTTTACAGTCCATGGATATTTTTTCGATATCTTTTACTTTAAACATAAGGATACTCCTTTATATTGATAATAGTCATATTATATAAAACCGCCATCAAGACCGATGATCTGCCCAGTCATATATGAATGATTTTCGGCAAGATCAATTACAAGATCAGCTACTTCTTCGGGCAGACCGAAACGTCCGGAAGGAACTTCTTCTTCGAGAGCCTGCCGTTCTTCATCAGAAAATACCGCATTCATTTCTGTATCGATCACACCACAGGCGATGGCATTTACTTGGATATTGCTTGGAGCTAGTTCTTTGGCAAGGGCTTTTGTAAGGCCGTTAAGTCCAGATTTAGAAGCGGAATATGCAACTTCACAAGAAGCACCTGTAGTTCCCCACATGGAAGAAATATTAATAATTTTACCGGATTTTACAGAGACCATGTGAGGAATGGATGCTCTGGAACAATAAAAAGCAGAAGAAAGATTGGTGCCTATAATAGAATCCCAATCGTCATCTGTCATATCTGTTAAAAGGCCGATATAAGAAATACCGGCATTATTTACCAGAACATCAAGTCCGTCACATTCAGATGATATTACTTCAAAAACACGGGAAACTTCAGAAGAGCTGCTAATGTCAGCAAGAATCCGGGTACATGTTCCACCAAGATCATAGATCATTTTTTGAACACTTTCCAGAGCATCAGAAGAACTGTGGCTGTTAATAAAAACGTGATAGCCCAGACGTGCAAAAGCAAGTGCACAGGCTTTTCCAATTCCACGTGATGCGCCAGTAACAAGTACGGTTTTTTGTTTCATAAATTACCTAACCCCTTTATTGGACATAATTCTAAATTTATTATATCGCAAAATGAAATGTTTGTATACATTAAAAAGCAAAACATGGTGTTGAGAATCGAAGACAGCTATGATACTATTTCTATATGATTTGCAGTGTTAAAAGTTTCTTGGAACATCAAGGAGGAAAACACATGGTCAAAGAGGCGAGAGATTTTGCAATAAAAGCACATGAGGGACAGTTCCGAAAAGGGACAAGGCGCCCTTACATCGTACATCCTTTGGAAGTTGCTGAAATCGTGAGAAAAATCACACAGGACGAAGAAGTAATATGTGCAGCGCTTCTTCATGATACAATCGAAGATTGTAAAGGTGTGACGGAAGAAGTGATCAAAGAGCAGTTTGGTGAAAGAATAGCCAAGATTGTTGTGGCAGAAAGTGAAGATAAATCCAAAACATGGATAGAACGAAAAAGTGCAACAATCGAACGAATCCGGAAGGCGCCATATGAGGTACAAGTAATTTGCCTCGCGGATAAACTTTCAAATTTAAGAGATATAGACAGAGATTATCAGAGTATAGGGGATGAATTGTGGAACAGATTTCGTATGAAAGATAAAAATGTGATTGGCTGGTATTATAAAGGAATTAGAGATTCTTTAAAAGAGACGTTTCAAGAGCATCTTGTTTTTAAAGAATATTGCAATCTGATCGAGAAAAACTTTGAAGAAATACATTGAAATTAAAAAGAAAAACACGCAAGACATTGTAATCGTGCTATACTGATAGATAGACTTTAGAATATTCTGAAAATGAAGATAAAAGGGGAGTGTCCCCAGTGGAAACCGGAGGTATATGATGGGAAAAACAAAAGTAATCTGCTTTACCAATAATAAGGGTGGTAGCGGAAAATCTACGACGTGTTCTAATGTAGGATATGGGCTTACAATGCTTGGTAAAAAAGTGCTTATGGTAGATGGTGATATGCAACTGAATCTGTCACTTTCGCTGTTTGATGAAGAGCAGGTGCTGGGATTTGCTCAAAGTGATAAAAACTTATATGAGGCTATCAAAAGACAAGACGATCTGACAGATTACATTATTCATTCAGCATATGAAGGACTGGACTTGATTCCATCCTCTACGTTAATGAGTTCTATTGAGTATGAATTGTTCACAAAATGGCAAAGAGAGTATATTTTAAAAAGATGTCTGGAAAATATAAAAAATTCAGAAGAGTATGACTACATCCTTATTGATGCACCACCGACTTTGGGAGGCTGGGTAATGAATATCCTTTGTGCATCAGACAGTGTGATCGTTCCGGTTGAATCTACACCGTGGGGACTTTTTGGACTTGGAAATATGTTTGAGTTTTTAGAGGAAGTAAAACAGATCGCACCAAACCTAAGTATAGGTGGTATTGTTATTACGAAAGTTGATACAAGAAAGAATTATTTTAAGCAGACAGTTGAGACTTTAAGACAGCTGGAAGATGTGAATGTTTATGATACTTTTATCCGTGTGGATAGTAGCATTGAATGGTCTCAGGACAATAACATGCCGGTCATGGCGTATAAAAAAAGCAGCAGAAGTGCAAGTGAATATATGGAGCTGGCTAAAGAAATTGCACAGCAGGAATAATAAAAAGGATGGTATGATTGCATACCATCCTTTTTTGAATGTATATTATTTTCGATCGATAAACATCTTAAATGCATTTGTTGAATAATTTAATATAAGTTCTTCTGGCATTTTTGCTAGTTTGACAATTTTCATTGCGTTTTCAAAATCACCGACATGGTCAGTTCCATGACTGTCACTGGAGAGAATAACAGGGTAATGAAAATGCTTGCAGAGGTTCAGAATCATAAGATCATTAAATTTTGTGTCACCTCGATAGCCATTAGGACTTAGAGAACTATTGTTGATTTCCAAAAGGACATCATTTTCCATAGCAGCCTTGACGATTGCAAGATAATCTACAGGAAATTTTACATCATCGCAATGTCCAATAATACGAACACATGGGTTTTTCATGGATTCTATGTAAGCTTTTGTGTTTTCTTCCATGGATCCGGGTTTCATGATCGGTTTGTGGATACTTGCGATAACGTAATCAAGACCTTTAAGAGTTGTGTCGTCAAGATCGAGTCTGCCGGATGTATCTAATATATTTGCCTCTGCACCATAAAACATTTCTACACCGAGACGTTTTTTTTGTGCATGTGCAAGGCTGTGAAAATAAGAAACACGGCCTCCGCCTAAAGTGGCAGGACCATGATCGGAAATTCCTAATAATTTTAAGCCCTTTGCGGCAGCAACTTTTGCCATATCAGTAATTGTGGCAGTGGAACCGTGACCGCTGGCGATTGTATGTGTATGAACATCGAGTTCAAAAGAAGACATGTCCAATGACCTCCCTATATAAAGTGAAAATGCAAAAAAGCATATTCTAATTGTGCGTTTTGATTTCATAAATATCTATAAAATAGTATGAATGGTATTTTAGAATTTGTCAACTAAAAACTTGAATAGTAAAAATATAAAAACAACTAAAACCAACAAAAATAATGTTGGGATTTATTGGGAAATTGCGTTAAAATTAAATAAAAGCCACTTGGGAACGTTGACTTTTGACGAGTCTTCAAGTATAATGACAGTAACTGGGTGGAGGAGCTTTTTGCAGCCCTCTGCAAGGTTGAATTTCGTATAAATAGATGTTATTTATACAAAGAAAGGAGCGACTTAAACGATGGGATTATATACCTATGACAGTACTGAAATATCAAAATCAAAACGTATTTCAAAACTTGTTGATGATCTGTATGCAAAGATGCCTGAAATAGAGTCAGCCAGAGCTGTACTTATTACAGAGTCATATAAACAGACAGAGAATGAACCAATGGTGATCCGTCGTGCAAAAGCATTTCAGCATATTCTTGAGAATATTCCAATCATTATTCGTGATCAAGAGCTGATTGTAGGAAGCACAACGATTGCGCCTCGTGGATGCCAGACCTATCCAGAGTTCTCATATGAGTGGCTTGAGGAAGAGTTTGATACTGTTGAGACAAGAAGTGCAGACCCATTTTATATTTCAGAAAAAACAAAAGCTGAATTAAAAGAAGCGAATGCTTACTGGAAAGGCAGAACAACAAGTGAACTCGCTACAGCGTACATGGAACCAGAAACATTGCTTGCGATGGAGCACAATATTTTCACGCCAGGAAATTATTTCTATAATGGTGTTGGACATGTTACAGTTAAGTATGGTGAAGTACTTGCGATTGGATTTTCAGGAATCAAGGAAAAAGCACAGGCAGAACTTGATAAACTTAGTCTTGCAGATGGAGATTATCAGAAGAGAGCAAGATTTTTAGAGGCTGTTCTCATTAGCTGCGATGCTGCTATTACATATGCAAAACGTTATGCACGTCTCGCACTTCAGATGGCTGAAGAGTGTTCAGATATGACACGAAAGAAAGAACTTGTGATGATCGCACAGAATTGTGCAAATGTACCGGAAAAAGGAGCTACAAGTTTCTATGAGGCTTGTCAGTCTTTCTGGTTTGTACAACAGTTACTTCAGATCGAATCAAGCGGTCATTCAATTTCACCAGGAAGATTTGACCAGTATATGTACCCTTATTATAAAGAAGATAGGGATAAAGGCATCCTTACAAGAGAGTTCGCACAGGAACTTATGGATTGTATCTGGGTTAAATTAAACGATCTTAATAAATGTCGTGATGCAGCTTCAGCAGAGGGATTTGCGGGCTACAGCCTTTTCCAGAACCTGATTGCGGGTGGACAAAATTCAGAAGGAATCGATGTTACAAATGATCTTTCATTCATGAGTATCACAGCATCTATGCATGTATTCCTTCCACAGCCATCATTATCAGTCAGAGTATGGAATGGTTCTCCACATGAATTCTTGATAAGAGCAGCAGAATTGACAAGAACAGGTATTGGACTTCCAGCATATTACAACGATGAAGTGATTATTCCTTCACTTGTAAGCCGCGGACTTACACTTCAGGATGCGAGAGATTATAATATTATCGGTTGTGTTGAACCACAAAAATCTGGTAAAACAGAAGGATGGCATGATGCAGCATTTTTCAACATGTGTCGTCCGCTTGAATTGGTATTCAGCAATGGTATGGACAAAGGAGTTCGTATTGGACCTGCAACAGGTGATGTTGAAGAAATGAAAACATTTGATGAATTCTATCAGGCATATAAAGATCAGATGGATTACGCAATCAAGCTTCTTGTAAATGCAGACAATGCTATTGATATGGCACATGCGGAGAGATGTCCACTGCCATTCGAATCATGTATGGTAGATGATTGTATCAAGAGAGGTAAAGCACTTCAGGAAGGTGGAGCTGTTTATAACTTTACAGGACCACAGGGATTCGGTATTGCCAATATGGCAGATGCTCTCTATGCGGTGAAGACACTTGTATATGATGAGAAGAAAATTACTATGAAAGAATTGAAAGCAGCGCTTACAATGAATTATGGTAAGGGACTTCGTGAGGATGATATTGAAGCATTGACAGCTGAAATTGCAAAAGGCATTAAAGAATCAGGCAAAGAAGTTGGAGCAGCAGAAGTAGCTACAATTTTACAGAGCGTGATTGCAGCTTCTCAGGCACCAGAAGTAAAACAAAATGGTGAAAGAATTCTTGAGCTGATCGATGAAGTGCCAAAATTCGGTAACGATATTCCGGAAGTAGACGCATTTGCAAGAGATGTTGCATACACATACACAAGACCACTTGAACAGTATAAAAACCCAAGAGGAGGTATTTTCCAGGCTGGACTTTATCCGGTGTCAGCAAATGTACCTCTTGGCGGACAGACAGGAGCTACTCCAGATGGACGTCTGGCACACGCACCGGTAGCAGATGGAGTATCTCCATCAGCAGGAAAAGATGTAAATGGACCAACAGCAGCAGCAAACTCTGTTTCTAAGCTGGACCATTTTATTGCATCAAATGGAACACTGTTTAATCAGAAATTCCACCCGTCAGCGTTAAGTGGAAGAAAAGGACTTGAAAACTTTGTAGGACTGATTCGCTCTTATTTTGATCAAAAAGGAAGCCACATGCAGTTCAACGTAGTAAGTCGTGAAACACTTATCGATGCTCAGAAACATCCGGAACAGTACAAACATCTTGTTGTACGTGTAGCTGGATACAGTGCATTATTTACCACGCTTTCAAAGTCACTTCAGGATGACATTATCCGAAGGACAGAGCAAGGTTTCTAAATATGAAGGAATACTTAAATACAAAAGGTCGCATTTTTGATATACAAAGATACTCTATACACGATGGCAATGGAATACGGACAATCGTTTTTCTTAAAGGTTGTATTTTAAGATGCCGCTGGTGCTGTAATCCGGAGTCTCAGGGGTTTGCTATAGAGACGATGAAGGTTCAGGGGAAAGATGAAATCATAGGAAGAGATGTCACAGTGGCGGAGGTGATGGAGACGGTTGAAAAAGATCGTACCTATTACAGAAAGACAGGAGGCGGGCTTACCTTATCAGGAGGCGAATGCTTATGTCAGCCTGAGTTTGCCACAGCGTTGTTGAGAGCGGCGCATGAAGTAGGAATCAGCACGGCGATTGAAAGCGTGGGTATTGCTGATTATCATGTGATAGAAGAAATTCTTCCGTATCTTGACCAATATCTTTTGGATATCAAGCATATGAATGCGAAAAAACATAAGGAATATACCGGGCAATCAAACAAAATGATTCTGGAAAATGCAAGAAGGATTGCGGAATCTGGTATGACAAAGTTAAGTATCAGAGTTCCGGTGATTCCAGGCTTCAACGATAGTGTTGAAGAAATCCGTGATATTGCAAAGTTCGTAAGAACACTTGAGAATATAGAACGGATGCACCTGTTACCATATCATAGATTGGGGCAGGATAAGTACGATGGATTGGGAAGGCGGTATCTTATGGGAGATGTTGAACCACCATCATTAGATAAAATGCAGATGCTGTTAAAGGTTGCTGAAGAAGCATCCGGAGTAGAATGTCAGATAGGAGGTTGATAAAATGGATTTTGAAAAGGTGCCAGAAAGAATCGTTCAAGAGCTTGTACCTGGTAAAGAAATTACTATTGCCCATTTGATTGCAAGTCCGGATGAGATCTTATATGAAAAACTTGGACTTGATCCCAGAGTAGAACACAGCAAATCAGCGATAGGAGTGTTGACAATAAGTCCAGCAGAAACAGCTATTATAGCAGCAGATATTGCAACTAAAGCAGCTGGAATCGAACTTGGATTTGTAGATCGTTTCAGCGGTACTTTAATTGTAACAGGTACTATTTCAGAAGTAGAAGCTTCCATAGTCGCAGTTCTTGATTATGTTAAGAATAAAATGGGATTTTCAGTGTGTGAAATCACACGAACCTAAGACCATCGGGATATCAACTATATCCTGATGAGGAGGCGTAAAAGATGAAGAAAATTGTACTGGTAGGTCGTAGTGAATGTGGAAAAACTACATTAACTCAGGCTTTGAAAGGTGATAAAATACAATATCACAAAACTCAATATGTAAATCATTTCGATGTTATTATTGATACCCCGGGTGAATATGTTCAAACGAAAAATCTGGGATATGCGTTGGCACTTTATGCATATGAAGCGGATGTTGTTGGAATGTTGATGTCAGCTACGGAACCATACTCACTGTATCCGCCATGCAGCACAGCTCCTTGTAACAGAGAAGTAATCGGAATTGTGACAAAAATTCACGATAAAAAGGCAAATGTAGATCGTGCTGAAAGATGGCTTAGATTAGCAGGGTGTAAAAATATCTTCTATGTTGATTCTAAAAAAGGTGAAGGAATTGCAGAAATTCTTGAATTTTTGAAGGAAGAAGGAGATGTTTTGCCATGGGAAGTGGAAAACCATGAAAAAACACAGAAGAAGACAACAAAAACAACAGCAATAAAAGTTGACTGATGTGGGTTTGTATGGTAATATCGAAATAGAAACAACATAAAACAAAAGGATAAATTATTGTTTTTTTGTTTTCAATAATCCAAGGAGGAAAAAAGAATGCAAAACGAATATGAAATCAAAAAAGAGATGTGTGAAATTGGTAAAAGAGTATACAACCGTGGAATGGTTGCAGCTAACGATGGTAACTTCTCAGTAAAACTTAACGACAATGAATTCCTGTGTACACCAACAGGTGTAAGTAAAGGATTTATGACACCAGAATATATTTGTAAAGTAGATGCTGAAGGAAACCTTCTTCAGGCTAACAAAGGATTCAGACCATCATCTGAAATCAAAATGCACATGCGTGTATACAAAGAAAGACCAGACGTTAACTCAGTAGTACATGCTCATCCACTTTATGCTACAACATTTGCAATTTGTGGTAAAGCTCTTACAGAAGCTATCATGCCAGAGGCAGTTATCGCATTAGGACTTGTTCCAGTAGCTAAATATGGTACACCATCTACAATGGAAATTCCAGACGCTGTATCTGAATACTTACAGATGGTAGATGCAGTTCTTCTTGAGAACCACGGAGCACTTGCATACTCAGATACACTTCTGAATGCATACCACAAAATGGAATCATTAGAGTTCTACGCTCGTCTTCTTTACCAGTCACACATGATTGGAACACCACAGGAGTTCACTAAAGAGCAGATGGACAAATTATATGATATCAGAAGAAATATGGGACTTCCAGGAAAACACCCAGCAACAAACAACATGCCAACAGCTGCAGCTAATACAGCTAAAACAGCTGATGCTGATCTTGTAGCTTCTATCACAAAGAAAGTTATGGAACAGTTAGGAATGTAATTTCCGCGGGAGACTGCTATGAATGAACAGGATATTATGAAAGCCGTTACGACGGTTTTAGGTCAGATGAAAGGAACAGTACCTTCAGAAAACAAAAAATGTTGTAAGGACCATATGACACTCGATCTTGCGAATCTTTTGATCGACAAAGTGAAAGAAGAAGCTGCAAGAATGGGGGTTAAGGCAGTGGTTGCTGTTTCTGACCAATCAGGAAGACCTGTTTCAGTACAGTGCATGGACGATGCTTTTATAGCAAGCTATGACATTGCATTGAAAAAAACATTTACTTCGGCGAGTCTTAAAATGTCAACTGAACAGCTTAGTCATTTAAGCCAGCCAGGACAGTCTTTATATGGAATTCAATTTACTAATGATTGCAATATTGTGATCTTTGGTGGAGGAGAACCATTAAAAGTGGACGGAAAAATCGTCGGAGCATTAGGTGTAAGTGGTGGTACAGCAGAAGAAGATACTGCACTTGCAGCCTATGGCAGAAAAGTTTTCGAGGAGGTATTGACATGTCTGTAAATGAACAGATGGTTCAGGACATCGTTCAGGAAGTGATGGCTAAAATGGCAATCGCTTCAGATGTATCCGGAAATCACGGTGTGTTTAAGGATATGAACGAAGCAATCGAAGCAGCAAAGAAATCACAAAAAGTTGTTGCAAGATTGTCTATGGACGTAAGAGAAAAAATTATTTCTAATATTAGAAAAAAAATCATTGAAAATGCCGAGATTCTTGCACGTATGGGCGTTGAAGAAACAGGCATGGGAAATGTAGGACACAAAATTCTGAAACATGTACTTGTTGCAGAGAAGACTCCGGGAACAGAGGACATCTCCACAACAGCATGGTCAGGAGATAAAGGACTTACATTAATTGAAATGGGACCATTTGGAGTAATTGGTGCTATCACACCATGTACAAACCCAAGTGAGACAGTTCTTTGTAATACAATTGGTATGTTTGC
>JAHHTM010000049.1 GCA_020024675.1 Muricomes sp. | reverse complement strand
ATTCTATATGGCGATAATGCTCAGGGAAAGACAAATATTCTTGAAGCTTTATATCTGTCGGGTACTACAAAGTCCCATAGAGGGACAAAAGACAGAGATATGATAAGATTCGCCTGTGATGAATCACATCTTGAAACAGTGGTGGAAAAAAGAGGTATTGAATACCAGATTGATATGCATCTCAAAAAAAATAGTCCAAAAGGAATTGCTATCAATAAAATTCCAATCAGAAAAGCAGCTGATTTGTTTGGTATTATTCATTTTGTATTTTTTTCACCGGAAGATCTTAATATCATTAAAGATGGACCGTCGGGAAGAAGACGGTTTGTAGATCTTGAATTGTCACAGCTTGACAGAGTATATCTTAGTAATCTGTCAAACTATAACAGGATCATCAATCAGAGAAATTCTCTCTTAAAAAATATTGGAAATCAAGATGGACTTATAGATACTTTGGACATATGGGATATGCAGCTTGCAGAGTATGGGAGCAGAGTAATTGAGTCCAGGGAAAGATTTATAGAAAAAATAAATAATATTATTTTAGATATCCATTATAAACTTACCGGTGGACGAGAAAGTATTTTTCTGACTTATGAAAAAAGTAATGGGCAATTATCTCTTAAACAGGCTCTTAAGAAAAATCGTGAAAGAGATATTCGTATGAGGAGTACATCAGTTGGACCTCATAGAGACGATATATGTTTTATGTCTGACACCCTGGATATCCGAAAATTTGGTTCCCAGGGTCAGCAAAGAACAGCAGCTCTTTCTCTGAAACTTTCAGAGATTGAACTTGTAAAAGAACTGATACAGGATACACCTGTATTATTACTAGATGATGTTCTGTCAGAACTTGATAAGCACAGACAGAATTATCTTCTTGATAGTATTCATGATATCCAGACGGTGATCACATGTACTGGACTTGATGAATTTGTAAATAATAGGTTTTCTATTAACAAAATATTCCACGTTAAAAATGGACAGGTAGCAAAAGAAAATTAGGAGGTTTTTACATGGGTGCAACAGATACAGAATTTGATGCCGAATATGGTGCAGATCAAATCCAAATATTAGAGGGACTGGAAGCAGTCAGGAAGAGACCAGGTATGTATATCGGCAGCACTTCTTCAAGAGGTCTTCATCATCTGGTTTATGAGATCGTAGATAATGCAGTAGATGAAGCACTGGCCGGTTACTGTGATACAATCAATGTAAATATTAACAGTGACAATTCTATTACAGTAATTGACAATGGTCGTGGAATACCTGTCGGTATGAATAAAAAAGCAGGTCTTCCTGCAGTTGAAGTCGTTTTTACAATTCTTCATGCCGGTGGTAAATTCGGCGGTGGAGGATATAAAGTTTCCGGAGGTCTTCATGGTGTTGGAGCCTCAGTTGTTAATGCTTTGTCCATATGGTTGGAAGTTGAAATTTACAACCAGGGAAATGTATATATGCAAAGATATGAGAGAGGAAAAGTTGTTCAAAAACTTACTGTTATTGATCATTGTGATCCGGAAAAGACAGGTACAAAAGTAACATTCCTTCCAGACAATGAGATTTTTGATGAAACTATTTTTGATTATGATGTCTTAAAGCAGCGTTTCCGTGAAATGGCATTTTTGACAAAGGGACTTAAAATTATACTGACTGATTTTCGTGAAGAAGAACCAAAAGAAAAGGTATTTCACTATGAAGGTGGTATTAAGGAATTTGTTTCATATCTCAACAGAAGTAAGACTCCTTTGTACGACAAGATTATATACTGTGAAGGCGTAAAAGACGGGGTAGCCGTTGAAGTTGCAATGCAGCATAATGATTCTTATAGCGACAATACCTACGGATTTGTTAATAATATTACAACTCCGGAAGGTGGAACACATGTTGTAGGATTTAGAAATGCTCTTACAAAGACATTCAATGACTATGCAAGAAAAAATAAATTATTAAAAGATAATGAGCCAAATCTTACAGGTGAGGATATAAGAGAAGGTCTGACTGCAATCATAAGTGTAAAGATTGAAGATCCACAGTTTGAAGGTCAGACAAAACAAAAATTAGGAAATAGTGAAGCAAGAGGTGCTGTTGATAATATTGTTAGTACACAGCTTGAAATCTTTTTAGAGCAGAATCCATCTGTTGCAAAGATTACAGTTGAAAAATCTGTACTTTCCCAAAGAGCCAGAGAAGCAGCAAGAAAAGCCAGAGATCTTACCAGAAGAAAATCAGGTCTTGATGGAGGCGGACTGCCTGGAAAACTTGCAGACTGTTCTGACAAACACGCAGAGAACTGTGAAATTTATATAGTCGAGGGTGATTCTGCGGGAGGTTCTGCAAAAATGGCTCGTGATCGTAAGACACAGGCTATTCTTCCTCTTCGTGGTAAAATTTTAAATGTTGAGAAAGCAAGACTTGATAAGATTTATGGTAATGCTGAGATTAAAGCAATGATCACAGCATTTGGTACTGGTATTCAAGATGATTTTGATATTTCGAAGTTAAGATATCACAAGATCATTATCATGACAGATGCCGATGTTGATGGTGCACATATTAGTACTTTACTGTTGACATTTTTATATCGTTTTATGCCGGAACTTATCAAAGAAGGGCATGTGTACCTTGCACAGCCACCACTTTTCAAGTTAGAAAAAAATAAAAAAGTTTGGTATGCATACAGTGATGAAGAATTGGATGCAATCTTGAGTGAAGTCGGAAGAGACGGAAATAATAAAATCCAGCGTTATAAAGGTCTTGGAGAGATGGATGCAGATCAGTTATGGGAAACAACAATGGATCCAGAAAATAGAATCCTCTTAAAAGTATCAATGGATGAAGAAAGTTCTTCTGAACTTGATCTTACTTTTACAACATTGATGGGTGACAAGGTAGAGCCTAGACGAGAGTTCATCGAAGAAAATGCAAAATATGTTAAAAATCTTGATATATAATCGGGTAGATGATCTTTTGAAAAGGAAACAAGAAAGGATGTAAAAATGGAAGACAATATTTTTGATAAAGTCCATGAAGTTGACTTGAAAAAGACAATGGAAGACTCTTATATCTCCTATGCCATGAGCGTTATTGCTTCTCGTGCACTTCCGGATGTAAGAGATGGATTAAAACCAGTACAGAGAAGAATTCTGTACTCCATGATAGAGTTAAATAACGGACCAGATAAACCTCATAGAAAATGTGCACGTATCGTCGGTGATACAATGGGTAAATATCACCCTCATGGTGATAGTTCGATCTATGGTGCATTGGTAAATATGGGACAGGAATGGTCTACAAGATATCCTTTGGTAGATGGACACGGAAACTTTGGATCTATAGATGGTGATGGTGCGGCTGCCATGCGTTATACGGAGGCTCGTTTAAGTAAAATTTCCATGGAAATGACGGCGGATATCAATAAAAACACGGTTGATTTTGCCCCAAACTTTGATGAAACAGAAAAAGAACCAGTTGTACTTCCGGCAAGATTTCCAAATCTTCTTGTGAATGGTACTTCAGGTATTGCTGTAGGTATGGCTACAAATATACCACCACACAACTTAAGAGAAGTAATCAATGCTGTCGTAAAGATTATCGATGATCAGATTGAAGAAAATGGCGATACAACAATTGAAGATATTTTGAAAATTGTCAAAGGTCCAGACTTTCCTACAGGAGCAGAAATCTTAGGCACAAGAGGAATTGAAGAAGCTTATAGAACAGGACGAGGAAAAATAAGAGTACGTGCTGTTTCAGATATTGAACCAATGGCAAATGGAAAGAACAGAATTGTTGTAACTGAACTTCCATATATGGTAAATAAGGCCAGACTCATTGAAAAGATTTTTGAACTCGTAAAAGAGAAAAAAATAGATGGTATTACAGAAATAGCAGACCATTCAAGTCGTGAAGGTATGCGAATCTGTATTGAACTTCGTCGTGATGTTAATCCAAATGTCATATTAAACCAGTTATACAAACATACACAGTTACAGGATACATTTGGTGTGATCATGCTTGCACTTGTAAATAACGAGCCAAAAGTTATGAATCTTCTTGAAATTTTAAATCATTACCTGAAACATCAGGAAGATGTTATTACAAGAAGGACACAGTATGAATTAAATAAAGCAGAGGAACGGGCTCATATATTAAAGGGATTGCTTATCGCTTTAGATCATATTGATGAAGTGATAAAAATTATCCGTGGTTCTAAAACCGTACAGATTGCGAAACAGGAATTAATGTCTCGTTTTGAACTTTCAGATGTACAGGCACAGGCAATTGTGGACATGCGTCTTAGAGCTCTAACAGGTCTGGAAAGAGAAAAACTGGAAAATGAATATGCAGAGCTCATGAAAAAAATTGGTGAGTTAAAAGCAATTCTTGCAGATCGTAAACTTCTTCTTGGTGTGATTAAAGAAGAGATTCTTGTGATTGCCGATAAATTTGGTGATGACAGAAGAACTTCTATTGGATTTGATGAATACGATATCTCAATGGAAGATTTGATTCCTAGACAAAATATTGTTATTACAATGACAAAATTAGGTTATATCAAACGTATGACAGTTGATACATTTAAGAGTCAGAACCGTGGTGGAAAAGGTATTAAAGGTATGCAGACCTTGGATGAAGATTACATTGAAGAGTTGTTTGTAACATCAACTCATCATTATATTATGTTCTTTACAAATACAGGGCGTGTTTACAGATTGAAAGGTTATGAGATTCCAGAGGCAAGCAGAACTGCAAGAGGAACTGCAATCATTAATCTTCTTCAGCTTATGCCTGACGAAAAAATAACAGCTATGATTCCAATTCAGGAATATGAAGATGGAAAATATCTGTTTATGGCAACAGAAAAAGGACTTGTAAAGAAAACACCAATCCGCGATTATGCAAATGTAAGAAAAACAGGGCTTGCTGCAATCACACTTCGTGAAGATGACAAATTAATCGAAGTTAAGATTACAGAAGATGATGAAGATATTCTTTTAGCAACTAAATATGGTCAGTGTATCCGATTTAATGAAAAAGATGTCAGAGCAACCGGAAGAACATCCATGGGAGTTCGTGGAATGAATTTAAGTGATGGAGATGAAGTGATTGCAATGCAGATCAATTCTCAAGGAAAAGAACTTCTCATTGTATCTGAAAAAGGTATGGGAAAACGCACAAACATGGATGAATTTACTGTTCAGAATCGTGGCGGTAAAGGTGTAAAATGTTATAAGATTACAGAAAAGACAGGTAATGTTGTAGGCATGAAAGCTGTAGATGAAGATAATGAGGTAATGATCATCAATACACAAGGAATCATTATCAGAATGCAGTGTTCTGACATTTCGGTTCTTGGAAGAATCACTTCAGGAGTGAAACTTATAAATCTTCCGGAAGGAGAGACTGTAGCAAGTGTTGCAAAAGTCAGAAAAGCTTCTGCGGAGATTGATGGAGAACAGGTAGAAATATCTGAAGATGAAGAATAAGAAATAAATTTTACCGAAAGGAACCGTATAAAAATCGGTTCCTTTTTGATTGTAAAAAAGTGTGTTTTGCAATATACTTTAAATCAAATAAAAAGAAACCAGAACAGGAGGAAAAATGATGTCTAAAAAGCAAATTGGTGGTCTTATTATAGCTGTGATATTATTTATAGTTACAGGGGTAACCAGTGTATTTACAAATGCAACTATTGAAAAAAACGTCTTGTCAAAAGTAGAAGACAAAGTAATGAATACGAAGGAACAAAGTACTCCTTTAGAAGACTATATTGCCGTTATTCCGATAACAGGTGTTATAGAAGAACAAAAATCTTCTGCTATTTTTGAAGAAAATCAAGGGTATCAGCACAGGACAATTTTGGACTTTGTAAATCGTTTGATAGATGACCCTTATAATAAAGGTATTCTTCTTTATCTGGATACTCCAGGCGGTGCAGTATATGAAAGTGATGAATTGTATTTAAAGTTGGAGCAGTATAAAGAGATTACCGGAAGAAAAATATTTAGTTATATGTCACATGTAGCTGCATCAGGCGGATATTATATCTCCATGAGTTCTGATAAAATATATGCAAATAGAAATGCAATTACAGGATCTATCGGTGTGATTATTTCAGGAGTAGACATGTCAGGGCTTTATGAAAAATTAGGAATTAGACATTACAGTGCTACAAGTGGTGATTATAAAGATAGTTCAAAAATAAATGATGCCCAGATGCAGATACTTCAAGGAATGGTAGATGAAACTTATGAACAATTTGTCGGAGTTGTTTCAAAGGGAAGAAATATGCCGACAGAAGAAGTAAAAAAACTTGCAGATGGAAGAATTTATAGCGCAAGTCAGGCTAAAGATAAAAATCTGATTGATGACATTGCAACATATGAAGATGTGACTTCTAAAATGTCACAAGAATTAGGAACAGATGTATTTTATGAAATGGAACCAGAACAATCAGCTTTTTCTTCTATTTTTGCAAGTATAGAAAAAATAATTCCAAGATCAGAAGCACAGGTTTTAGATGAATTAAAAAATGAACAGAAGAATGGGAGGCTGATGTATTATGCAGAACAGTTACAGCAGTGATAATAAAAACTATCAGTATGCCGGTTTCTGGGTAAGATTTTCTGCTTACGTTATAGATAGTGCATTAATTTTTTTGGCATTACTTATTGTACGGCTTATCTTATTTATTGTGAGTCTGTTTGTAAATGATCAAATATTGAATGGAAATCTTTTATTTAACTATTCATTAAAAGATATTGTAGTATATGGATGCAGCGTTTGTTATTTTGTTTGTAGTACATATTATACAGGGACAACAATTGGTAAAAGATTAATGCGATTGAAGGTAATTAGTAAAAAACAAAACAACAAACTTACATTTTTGGATGTATTATACCGAGAAACAGTAGGACGATTCTTAAGCAGTATTTTTATAAATGTAGGGTATATGATGATCGGAATTGATCAAGAAAAGTGTGCCCTTCATGATATATTGTGTGATACAAGAGTAATATATGACATAAAAAAGAATGAAGAATTACAGAATACAAGTGTAGAAATAAATCCAGAGATAAAAATGGAAATCAGTACACAAAGGCAGGTGGAAACGGAAGATGAGAAGAATTGTGATGATGGTACTTCGTAATATAGTATTTGTACCATATATGTGGTGTAGATTATATTATCATGCTTCACATGTAGAGCGGTATACAGAAGATGAGCATTTTAAAATGTTAAAATACATTGTGCATAGGGCAAATCAAGGTGGTAATGTAAAGATAGAAGCTTATGGTACAGAAAATATTCCATCCCAAAATGGATTTATGATATTTCCAAATCATCAGGGAATGTATGATGTACTGGCATTAATTGATGTGATGGATCAGCCAATTTCGGTTGTGGCAAAAAAAGAAGTTGCCAACGTTCCAATTTTAAAACAGGTATTTAAATGTATAAAAGCAAAAATAATGGATCGTGAAAATATAAGACAATCTATGCAAATTATTATTGATGTGGCAGAAGAAGTGAAGAATGGAAGAAACTATGTAATCTTTCCAGAAGGAACCCGTTCAAAAACTGGAAATATTATTGGTGAATTTAAAGGTGGTAGTTTTAAAACTGCAACAAAGGCAAAGTGTCCCATTGTACCTGTAGCATTAATAGATTCTTTTAAACCATTTGATACAAAATCAATAAAAGATGTTACAGTTCAAGTTCATTTTCTTAAACCATTATGCTATGAAGACTATAAAGAAATGAAGACAAACGAGATTGCCATGATGCTCCATGACAAAATTCAAGATACAATAAAAAAATATGAAAAAAAATGAATTAAGCGTTGACAAAACCGGAAACTATCTTGTATAATAGGTCATGCACTGTTGATGAGTCGACAGTTAGATACTGAAATGATGATACAATTTCATAGTGACTTGCGAATCATAGATTGGCAGGTGCATTCAGTTGAGGAGAAATACTCAAGAGGCTGAAGAGGCGCCCCTGCTAAGGGTGTAGGTCGGG
>JAHHTM010000048.1 GCA_020024675.1 Muricomes sp. | reverse complement strand
TTCTGTTTCTTGAAAATATAATACGTCTTACCAAAGAAGAAAAGAAAACTGTTTTTATGGCCACACATTCTCCAAACCAGCCCTTTTTTATGGAAAAATCAGGTGTCCCTATACGAGTTGGTCTTATGAAAGATGGAAATATTATATGCACAGGTACGCCTTCTGAAATTCTTACAGAAGATAATGTTCGCACAGTCTATAACATAGAGTCTCACATTATCAATAGCCATGATTTTCATACTCTGATTCCTGTAAGAACAATTTAATTATATTTAAGAAAGGCTTTTTATTTATGAAACATTTAAAACATATTAAAAACATATCACTACAGACATTTCTCCTAACCATTATCTTATTTATGATAACCGGATGCTCTTCTGTCAGATCCGATACTCATAGAGAAGAACGAACCATCATCGATGGACTGGGACGGGAAGTTGCTATTCCTGTAGATTGCAACACTATTGCATGCGTGGATTCTTTTGCAAGTGAAGTTATGATACTGATTGGTGACGGCGAAAAGATGTGTTGTTGTCCTGGTGGCGTAAAATCTGATACTCTACTTCAGGAAATCTACCCTAATCTTGAAAATGTATCTGTTGTCCAGTCAGGTGGTGATATCAATGCAGAAGCTCTTCTTTCACTTAATCCAGATGTAATCCTTTTTAAATATGGGATGTATCTTGTTCCTGAACAAAAAGAAAAAATTGAAAAGCTGGGAATCCCATACCTTGTCACTAAGTATGAAACTATGGAAGAACAAATTGATATGCTTCGTATGATCGGTGATGTTTGTGGTAGTAGTTCAAAAGAAAAAGCTGAAGAAATTGCTTTATACTATGAAAATACAATTCAATTAGTTAATGAAAAAACACGTCAGATTCCTAGTAATGAAAAAGTCCGTATTTATCATACTCTTAACGGAGTAAACCGCACAGATGGAGACTCTTCTCTTGGTACAAGTTGGATTGCTGCTGTGGGATGTGAAAATGTATCCGTCGGAGAAGATCTTCTCACTGAAAAAGATATGTACATCGCAAGCACAGAACAGATTTTTGTGTGGGATCCCGATATCGTCATATGCAATGACTCTCCTACAGCAGAATTTTTCAGATCAAATGATATGTTTTCCGGTCTTAGAGCTGTACAGGACGGACATATCTATAATATTCCCGTTGGAGCTACAAGATGGGGGCAACAAGGAAGCGTAGAAACTTTCTTCGGAATGTTATGGCTTGGAAAAACAGTATATCCTGAACTTTATCAAGATGTAGATTTAAAAAAAGAAGTATTCAATTTTTATGAAAATACTCTTGGAATTAGTCTTAATGACGAAATATACAATAAAATGCTGTCTGGAACGGGCTTAAGAGTACCCAGCGGCACTTCAAAAAAGTAGGTGATAATATGAAATTTTTAATTGCTATAGATGATACAGATGATCTTACAAAAGAAACAAGCACCGGTCTTATAGCTAGTAAGATTGCAGCGCAGCTCCAGAAAAATTATCCTGTAAAAATGCATCAAGGTGTAACAAGACATCAACTTCTTTTACAAGACGGGATTCCTTACACGTCTCACAACAGCGTAATGTGCATCGACATTGAGGGCGATATTACCATGGATATCCTGCTGAAAGAATCAAAAGAAACCGTACGAAATCTTATGTCCTCTACTTCCTGTCCCGGAATCTGCATCTGCTGCATTGATAAAATAACACACCTTGAATCTATTATTCATTTTGGTAAATTAGCAAAACATACCCTTCTTTTTAAAGAACAGGCATATGAATTAACCAGCCAGTGTGAAGGTATAATAGCAGAAGAACTCGGCGGAAACGGTCAGGGAATTATTGGCTCTGTTGCTGGTATTGGTCTAAGACTTTCAGGAAATGACGGAACATTCCGTGGAAAAATACATGTTCCTGAAACTATTCACTCCATGATTGTAAAAGAAATGCTAGATAGATATCGACTTGACGCTATTCTTGATCTGAATTCAAAATATCCACTTGCTTTAGACACGATCATACTTAATGATGAGCCTGCAAAAATTTTCTTCCGAAATCATAATAGAATCGCGTACGCTACCAAAGCCGAAGAAGATCAATATATTTTATGTAATCGTGAAAAAGCTTTGAAAATGGGAATTTATTGTCAATACTTTGAATCTGATAATGATAGTAATGAGTGTATTTCTTCTGAAAAACGTTGTGAAAACTGTCTGTATCGAAGATTGACTAAACATGGATTTAAATGCAGTCATCAAGCAAATAGTTCGATAACGTAATAACTTAAAAAGACAATAGTAAATTTGATAAATCCTCTCTTTACTGGACAATAAGGAGAGGATTTTTATGCGCTATTCGTATAAATATAAACTTAAGTGTGTCGAATTGCATCGACAAAGAATCTATCCACACTTCTTAAACTGTGAGTCAGAACAGATTATGCTGGTTTAGCAACACAAAATAAAGGTCAATTAAGAGTTAAAACCGAATACATCAAAATTGCATATGGAAACATTTTAAATCGTTTAAAAAAACGACGTACCTTATGGATATGAAAAGAATTATGAAGCATTTTCCAAATCTATGGAAGAATATTTAGATAATAATAAAATTCAAGAGAAAATAAAATGGATGCCTCCCGTAAAATACAGAGAAGCATCCACATGTTACACCTATGTTATAAATTAATGTGTCCATGATTCTTGGTGCATATCAATTTTGCCATCAACTTTTTTATTCCATTGCTTTTCTAAATATAAACTGTCCTGCGCCTCTTTCTCCTGTGAACTCATTATCTTTTGCCACAACACGTCCTCTTTGCATAACCAGTTCAATATATCCTTTCACTGAAAAACCTTCATAAGCTGTGTAATCTACTGCACTGTGCATGTCATCATGTGTCAGCACATGCTCTTTTTGAGGATCTAAAATGATAAGATCTCCATCGGATCCTGGCTGCAACACACCTTTTTTCGGATATAATCCATATATTTTAGCCGGATTCGTACACGCTATTTCAACAAGCTTATTAAGTGAAATTTTCTTTTTCTCAACTCCCTCAGAATATAAAAGAATCATTCTTTCTTCTACTCCAGGTGCTCCATTTGGACACTTTGTAAAATCATCTTTTCCAAGCTGTTTTTCTTTATTAAAAAAGAATGGACAGTGATCTGTGGCAACAACCTGAATTTCTCCATCTTCTATGCCCTTCCAAAGATAATCAATATCATCCTGTGTACGAAGAGGTGGTGACATTACATACTTGAGACCATCTTCACGTTTATATTCTTCTTCTGTCAATGTAAGATACTGTGTACATGTCTCTACAAAAATATTTTTCTGTCCTAAAATTCTTGCTTCCTTTACTGCCTGAAGGCTCTCTTTACATGAAAGATGTACGATATATACCGGTGCATCTCCTGCAAGTTTGGCCAAATAAAGTACACGTCTTACAGCTTCTGCCTCTGCAAGATTTGGACGGCTCTTTGCATGATAATACGGACTTGTTTTTCCCTGTGCCGGAAAAATCTTTCTATTTTTTTCAACGATCTGATGATTTTCGCAATGGAAAGCTGTCACTCCATGAAGTTCTTTCATTCTCTTTAATACATTTAATATTTCATCATCATCCAGTTTTAGATCGTATGTCATATAAACTTTTACACTTGGGACCCCATCTTTGATCATAGATTCTAATTCTTCAATATTTTCTGCTGTCATAGGATGTTGTGCAGTACCATGAAATCCATAATCTATAACTGCCTTTCCATCTGCAAGTCTGTGATATTCATTTAATTGATGATGAAGCGGGCATCCTACGGGTCCAAATGCCATATGATCCACTATAGATGTGGTGCCTCCACATGCTGCTGCTACAGTTCCATCATAAAAATCATCTACAGCTCTGCACGCTCCTGCCTGCAGATCCATATGTGTATGTACATCCACGCCTCCAGGTAATACATATTTTCCTGTCGCATCAATAATATTCATTTTTTTATCATCCAGCAAAAAAGTATGCTCCAAATCTTTTCCGATTGCGCACACCACCTCATCACGAATCAGTATATCTGCCTTGTAAATCGCTTCTACAGATACAATCTTTCCATTTTTAATCAATGTATCCATCCTGATGTCTCCCTTCATTTATCTATTTTTCTAATAACTTATACCTTAATTTCATTATAAAAACAGAAATCTGCAAAGTCAAGCCACAGGACTTTTCTTTGCAGATTTTCATTTTAAGTATTTAATTGAAAAACTATCCCTTTTTCCTACTCCATTTGTTATTATAAAAATACATAAGAACTGCCATTGCACAAATCACTATATATCCTATCCAACTGTATGCATCAGGCAGTTGATGGAAAATGATAAGTCCAAGTACCGCTGAAAAGATAATTTGTGAGTAATCATATACAGATATTTCTCTTGCAGGAGCATAAAAATATGCTGTCGTTATTGCAAACTGTCCCCCTGCCGCACATACTCCTGCAAGCAGCAGACACATCAGTTGTCTGATCGACATTGGATTGTAATTTAATATTACAAATGGTAGTGTCACAAGGCACGAAAAGGATGAAAAAACAAAGACAATAAATGGTCCTTTTTCTTCATGTTCTCCTAAATATCTTACGTACGTATATGCAAGTCCTGCCGCCATTCCTCCCAAAAGTCCAACAATAGACGCCGGCGACTGCAAAATGGAAGCAGTTGGTTTGATAACCAAAAGACTTCCTAAAAATGCACCGATTACAATCGCCATCTGCGCAGGTTTTATTTTTTCTTTTAACACAAAGAAGCTAAAAATAATAACAAAAAATGGAGACATTTTATTCAGCATAGATGCATCTGAAAGTATCAGATGATCTACTGCATAAAAATTACAGAGTATTCCAAGAGTTCCTGCTGCTGAACGAAGGAATAGATATTTTATATTTTCCTTTTTTCCCGAAAACCATGCTTTGTCACGCATCAATATTACCAGTGCTACAATCAGTGCTACAAGATTTCTAAAGAAACTTTTCTGTACCGCAGGAAGATCTCCTGATAAACGCACAAACACATTCATCATTGCAAAACAAAACGATGAAATAACTATATATATAATTCCAAACTGTTTTTTCTTCATATCAGATTCCACCCCGATTAATTTAGGAAATTCTCAATAATGATTGCCTCAGCTTCTTCTTCTGACATACCAAATGTCTGAAGTTTGGTCAACTGTTCATTATTTATTCTTCCTATCGCCGCTTCATGAACAATCTGTGCATCTACATTCTGTGCATTAATTTCCGGAATAGAACTAATCTGAGCATCATCCATAATGATAGAATCACATTGTACATGTGCATGACATGGTTTGCACCCGATTGCCTTAGGATGAAATATCTGTTTTGATGTTCCTTTTGCAACAGAACGAGAAATAATTCTGGCAGAGCTATTGTCTCCATTTAATTTTACGTCCATATTAGAAACAACTACTTGTGCACCATGTGTCATAAGTTTCTCCATTACGTTAAGCTTTGCACCTTCTGCAAGCTCTACATACGTTTCTCTTTCTGAAGAATCTACTCCTTTAATCTGAGCAGTATCCATTGTAAATGCAGAACCTTCTCCAACAAATATTTTTGTTACCGGATTTAGGATTCTTGAACCTGTTCCTTCACCTTCTCCATAATGATTCTCAACATATTTTACATTTGCATTTTTTCCAATGTGAAAACTATGGATACCATCATGTCTTGTATCATTACATCCACCATTGTGAATTCCACACCCTGCAATAATCGTTACGTCTGCTCCATCTTCAACATAAAAATCATTGTACACAATATCTGTTTCGCCTGATTTTGACATAACTACAGGAATGTGAACTTCTTCTCCTCTTGCTTCTCCACTAACATATATGTCAATACCTGGTCTGTCTTCTTTCTTTTCAATACGTATGTATGGACTGTTTCCATGACACACAGACATGCCATTTAATCGAAGCGAATATGCTCCTTCCTGCTTAAACCCTTTTGTATCGATTACATCCAATACCTGCTTTGTTGTTTCATCAAGATTCACAGAGCTCACCTCCTTTTTGCTGTCCACATGCACAATGCTCTACTTCCCGTCCAAAAAGCTGCGGCATAATTTCCTGTGCTTTTCCTGCTGTTTTTATCTTTCCGCCTGACAACACCATGATGCGATCCGCCATTCTTATAATCCGTTCTTGATGTGAAATGAGAATAAGACTTTCCTTCTTTGCTTCATGTATTTTTTTAAACCTCTTGATAAGCATAGAAAAACTCCAAAGGTCAATTCCTGCCTCTGGCTCGTCAAAAATACATACATCGTGCTGTTTTGCTAACACTGTCGCAATCTCGATTCGTTTCATTTCTCCACCTGACAAAGTAGCATCCACTTCTCTGTCGATATACTCTCTTGCACATAAACCAACACTGCTTAATAACGCACAGCATTCTTCTTCATCAACTGTTCTTCCTGCTGCTAATGCCAGTAATCTTCGTACAGTCATTCCTTTAAATCTTGGTGGTTGCTGAAATGCAAACCCTATACCGGCTTTTGCTCTTTCATCTACAGACATTTCTGTAATATCTGTACCATTTAAAATAATTTTTCCAGCTGTAGATTTATTGATTCCCATTAAAAGCTTAGCCAATGTGGATTTACCTCCACCATTTGGACCTGTAATAACAAGCATTTCACCATCTTCGACTGAAAAACTGACATCAGAAAGAATCTCTGACTGTCTGCCTTCTTCACAAATATCATATGATAAATGTTCTACTTGTAACACATTACACACTTCCTTTTCTTTTCGTAATATTAATTCTGTCTTTGATCACAATATATGATTTCTTCTTTATTTAAACTATATATCCAGTTTTATCCTATCTATACAGACTTTTTATATTTTATCACAAACCAATACCACAGGCAACCTAATCTATCTTCTGTGCGGGTTGCTCTAATTCTCTTCCATCATTCAAAGTTAACCCTGTCATTTCTCGAATTTCAGATTCTGTAAAATGATTGTAAAAATTGGCTCTCATCCAAATCATCGTATTATCTTTAAAATAGTAATACCATTTTTTATTGGACTCATCTGGATTATTCATGCAAAAATCATATGAAATCTGGTATTGATCTCCCACGTTTGAAACAAATGAATAATTCCACTCATTTCCTTGCACATCATATCCTTCTCTTTTTAGTATTTCATACAAAGTACCAAAACTAATCCCATACCCTCTTTTGTTTGCCAAAAGATCAGTATAATAAACGTAATCTTCCCCTTCTTTACTACGTAAAACGCCAATCTGATCTTCGCTTTCTTGCACAACTTTTTCTATTTCGTCGTTAGTAAATTCCAAAAGATTCTCTTTAAACTGATAATCCAGACAGGTTTGCAGGTATACTTTTTCTGCTTTCTGTATAATTTTTTGATTGCAGTCTGTCACCCCTCCAGAATAATCTCCGTCATCAACAACATGATTATCTTCAACATTAGTAACTTTATATCTTAGTGGATTGTCAAACTTTAACTTATACCGAAACTCACTTATGTTTCTTCCTTCTTTGGAAGAAACATAGAGTTTAAAGTCCAGCAGCTCCTCAAACAGCTGTCTTAGCTCTATCCGATTTGAAAATATTCCTTCTAAACGTGCATCATACATTTGACCTTCATCCGCATATTCTTTTACATATATATTTTTAAACTTATTATAATCTTTGGCATACTGCTTTAACAGTACTGAGCTATAATCTGTTCTTAAATAATTGCTTGCTGATTCCATTCCCCATCCATGATCATCTAAAACATGAAATTTCAGATCTTCATCACCTTTCAAAGTGATCGTCCATAATAAATCTGTATATCCTTCTTCATCCTCTATTTCCACAGGTTCTTTTGAAACATTAAATTTATTTAGTTTACACTCTTCTTTCACATATTTTTTGATATCATCCCTTGTATATTCTTTTATACATCCGGTCATCAAACATATACATGATACACATGCAATTC
>JAHHTM010000047.1 GCA_020024675.1 Muricomes sp. | reverse complement strand
GTAAAAAAATATGAATGTTTCTATCAGCTCATTGTTTATTTATTATAATAATATTTTTTAAGAAGTATGGCTAATATATTGGTTTATTCACGATTTGATTTTTCTTACTTTTCCGTCGCAATAGAAAACCGCTCTCTTTGAAATAGCATTAACCAATGCCTACCACATCCATCCCTTATTTTTGTTTTAAAAAAACCGCCACACAAACTAGTGTGGCAGTTCTGTCTATTTCATATAATCGCCTTACTTAGACTGCTTTTTCAAATGTTTTTTCATATCATACCATAACGCACCTGTTACACATACTGATGAATATGCTCCACAAATGATACCAACCATAAGTGGAAGAGCAAATTCTTTTATAGAACTCACTCCCATAATATACAATACAGCAACCATAACAAATGTTGTCAATGAAGTATAAATACTACGTGTTAATGTAAGTGTGATACTCTTGTTTACAATCAACGCAAGATCATCGCCACGTTTCTTTAACTTTAATTCTTCACGAATACGGTCAAAAATAACAATTGTAGCATTAATCGAATAACCTACAATCGTAAGCATACACGCAATAAATGTGTTACCTACTGAAACTCTTGCAATTACATAAAATGTTAACACAACCAAGACATCATGAAGGAGAGCTACAACAGCGCTAGTCGCAAATCGAATATCTTTAAAACGAAGCCAGATATAAAGTAACATACAAACCGTTGCAATAATTACTGCGATCATTGCATCCTGACGCATTTCTGAACTTACAGTAGAGCTAATATTTTCTGTTGCAATGTCATTTGTGTTTACATTGAATTTTTCACTCATCGCATTATTAAACGCTTCACGCTGTGCAAGATCAAGTACTTGTGTTTTAAATATAACCTGATTTGTTCCTTCTACTTTCTGAACCTGAACGTTTTTATCTCCTGTAATCTTTTCAATAACAGGCACGATGTCTTCGTCAATTTCAGCAAGCGCATACTCTTTATCAAATGTTACATTTGTAGCTGTACCGCCTTTAAATTCCAAACTGTAATTTAAAATTCCTTTTCCCTGACTTGAATTAATTCCCATAAACACAAATCCGGCAATGATCACTACTGCTGAAATTGCATAGAATATTTTTCTCTTTCCAAGGAAATCAATCGGCTTAGGCTCTTGTTTAACACGTCCATATAATTTTGCATTTTTAACACCTACAGCATACAATGCAAACACAATGATACGGGTCACTACAAGTGCTGTAAACATAGACACGATAATACCAAGTGCCAATGTCTGCGCAAATCCTTTTACAGTTCCGCTTCCCTTCAACCAAAGGACTGCTGCTGCAATAAGTGTTGTAATATTTCCATCAAGAATTGCTGATTTTGCTTTGTCAAATCCTGTTATCAAAGCAGATCTTACATTCTTTCCAGCCGTTAATTCTTCACGTACTCTGGCAAAGATAATAACATTAGCATCTACAGCCATACCGATACCCAGAATAATACCTGCAATACCAGGTAATGTTAAAGTAACATCAAATGCGTTTAACAGAACAAGAATGATTCCTGTATAAATAACAAGTGCAATACTTGCCACAAAACCTGGAAGAAGATATACCACACACATGAAAACAAAAATAATTGCAAGTCCAATCGCACCTGCTTTTAAACTAGTTGAAATAGCCTGTTGTCCAAGCTGTGCACCTACAACATTCGAACGGAGTTCTTCAAGTTCTACACTTAAACCACCAATACGGATTGTAGAAGCAAGCCTTTCTGCCGCTTCAAAATCTTCCATACCTGTAATCTGTGCTTCACCGTCTGTAATCTCACTGTTTACAGCAGGAACACTGATCAATTCTCCATCATAATAGATAGCAATTGTTTCTTTTCCTGCCGCTTTTTTTGTAGCAACCGCAAATTTTTCTGCGCCCTTTTTCGTAAGAGTTAATGAAACTGCGTATTGTTTATTTTTCATGCTATCTTCAAACGCTCCTGCCTGAGCGTTTTTCACGTCTGTACCTGCCAGTACAACGGATCCGTCTGCTTTTAACTCATCAATTGTTTTAACAAGTTCATATTTTCCTTCAGGATTTATAGTGTAATTTGAAGTATTGTCACTTCCTTTTTCCTGAATGAAATACAAAGATCCAGGCTGTCCCAATTCATCTAAAATCTTATTCGCATCTTTTACTCCGGGGATCTCAATACTTAATCTGTTATCTCCTTCCTGATATACAGTAGCTTCTGTACTGTATTGTTCAACACGACGCTGCAATTTATATCTTGTATCATCCATATCACTTTGAGAAGGTGTTTCTCCTTTTACCTGATATGTAATACTGACTCCACCTTCAAGATCAAGTCCAAGATTGATGTTCTTTGCAGCTCCTGTATTTGTCGGGCCAAATCCGACAATTGTAGTAAAACCTAAAAGAGCAACCAGAACAACTGTTGCGATGAGACTGAAAATCCCTTTATTTTTCTTCATGTTCCTCATCCCTTTCTTCATCTGCCAGTGCAGCTTTAATCATAATCGCACATTCTACACGTTTACGCTCCATCTCGCAACTGATATCATAAGAATCAAAAATTGTATTATGGAATTTGTAGGAGTTGGCCATACAGCCACCACTACAGTAGAATTTTGCGAAACAATTTTTACATTTATCTTTTGTATATACATTACATCCTCTGAATTCATCCGCAATCTCAGGCTTTGTAATGCCATCATCTACATTTCCCATAATGAATTTTTCATCACCAACAAACTGATGACATGGATAAAGATCTCCCCAAGGTGTAACAGCCAGATATTCTGTACCTGATCCACATCCAGATAATCTCTTAGACAGGCATGGACCACCTTCTAGATCAAGCATGAAATGGAAAAATGTAAATCCTCTTCCTTCACGTTCTCTATCTACCATAATCTTAGCCAGTTTATCATATTCACTCATGATCTGTGGAAGATCACATTCTCTGATTGCATATGGATCTGTGTCATCTCCTACAACTGGTTCAATAGAAATTTGTTTAAACCCAAGCTCTGCATAATGCAGAATGTCATTTGAGAAATCAAGATTGTCCCTTGTAAATGTTCCTCTTATATAGTAACGTTCCTGGTCACGACTGTCTGCCAGTTTTTGGAATTTTGGAACAATCAGATCATAACTTCCTTTTCCATTTCTAAATGGACGCATTTTATCATGAACTTCTTTTCTTCCATCCATGCTAAGAACTACATTGTCCATTTCTTTATTAACAAATTCCTGAATTTCATCATTTAAAAGTACTCCATTTGTCGTTAAAGTAAAACGGAAATGTTTATCATGTATTTTTTCCTGCTCACGACCATAGGCTACCAGGTCTTTTACAACCTGCCAATTCATAAGTGGTTCTCCACCGAAGAAGTCTACTTCCAGATTTCTTCGGTTTCCTGAATTTTCAATCAGGAAATCAAGTGCCTTTTTACCTACTTCGTAAGACATAAGAGCTCTTCTTCCATGATATTCACCCTCTTCTGCAAAACAATACTTACATGCAAGGTTGCAATCATGCGCAATATGAAGGCAAAGAGCTTTGACAACAGTTTTTCTTTGCTTTACTACATCAATATAATCTTCATATATGTCTCTTGAAAACAGTTGTCCTGCTTCTGTTAATTCTGCAACTGCTTCAAGAACATCTTTTAAATCTTCTTCGTCATATGTATCTTTTAATTTATTACAAAGATATTCCAATGTCTCTTTTTCCATAAGAGACTCTTTTGTATGGTTAGGATTCATCTCTTCCATACATGCGATCACATCATATGCGATCTGGTCTACAACATGAACAGAACCGCTATTCACATCGAGAACTATATTATAACCATTATTTTGGTACTGATGTATCACAACAGGTACCCTCTCTTTCATTTAAAATTAAAGCATAACAGAAAATTGTTTTTTCTGTAACAAGCGTAAGGCAGCGGCCGAAGTCGCTGCCTTACAAACATAATAATACGATATGTACTATTTTCTGTTTTCGTTTTCACATGTCTGATTTCCTACTGTACAAGAAGTCTTACATGCAGACTGGCATGATGTCTGGCATTCGCCACATCCACCTTTTTTCATTGTATTGTTTAATGTCTGTTTATTCAATGTTTTGATATGTTTCATGTTCTTTCCTCCTATCCTTCCTGCTTCACGCATGGTATTCTTCATAGCATTATACCATACTGTTTCTTATTTTGAAAGAGTTTTTTTATAATACCACTTTTTCAGGAAATCATTCCTCCTATCGTTCCTCCTGCTGTACAAAGCAAGAACACAGTCAATACATTTACGCCTCCATTTTGAAGTGAATGGTAAATTCCATAAGAAACAAAAAACAACACACAAAAATAGAAAAATCCTTCCAGAAACCCCCATAAAAATTTTCTTCGTTTTGCCAGTTTCCCCACTAAAATTCCTCCGGCAAATGTTGATAATATGTAGACTGCCATCACCCCTGCCATTATTTTTGTTTCACTAATTTCCCACTTATAGAGAAGAAACGTAATAAATGCCAGCAAAATTCCGGTTACAACATAAGCACATAATAATGATTTAATAAGCCAAAACACTTTTTCCACATAACCATTAATAACACTTTTATTCCTTTCCATATAAATACCTCCCCTTTTTATTTCTACACCCTATGAACATTTTTCAAAAAATATGCATGCTTATCCACACAGACTTTCTGTTTTCCACTGATAAGCATGCATATTATTATTGTTCCATCTGCTTTCCCAAAAAATTGGCTGCTGATCTGGCAACATTCATTTCCGAATTTCCAAACATTGCTTTATTGCTTTTTGATAATAAAATAATCGAACCTATTGCATCACCAGCAGACAAAATGGGACATATCACTTGCTCTGTAAAAATTTTTATTTCTGGAACAACCTCTATCCACGAAGATTCATTACAAGTTGCCAGAACTTGTTCCCTTCCCTGCACTACTTTTTCTAGTTCCGCTGTTATATATTTTTCCAACAATTCCCTTTTTCCACTTCCTGACGCCGCAATCACCTGATCTGTATCCGTAACACAAACAGTACAAGATAATGTTTCTGACAGACTATCCGCGTACTGCTTTGCAAAATTTCCCATTTCTCCAATCGGCGAATATTTTTTTAGGATAACCTCTCCTTCTCTGTCTGTAAAAATTTCCAATGGATCTCCTTCTCTTATTCGCATTGTCCGACGTATTTCTTTTGGTATAACAACTCTTCCAAGATCATCGATTCTTCTTACAATTCCTGTTGCTTTCATACATAGTTTCCTCCATTTACTGTACTTTCCACGATTGGAAATAGTATCTGCAAAAACAAAAAGATTTATGCTACCTATTAATTTTTCACGCAAAAAATCTTTGTTATTTTTTTATCAAATAATGATTGACAAATCTTTATCAATCTCTTATAATATAGCTCGTAAGGTTTGTTATTTATTTAACATACTTTTATGAAACGTTTCTATTATCAACTAGCGAAAAAAGTTATTTTATTAGGAGGATTTCAAATGCCAAAAAATATGAATTTAACAGTAGACAGCCCTGAAGCATTAATGAATAAAATAGATGAAATGAAAAAGGTTCAAAAAATCTTTGCTACATATTCTCAAGAACAAGTAGATAAAATTTTTAAAGCAGCTGCCACTGCAGCCGACAAGATGCGTATTCCTCTTGCGAAAATGGCTGTAGAAGAAACAGGAATGGGAATCGTTGAAGATAAAGTTATCAAAAACCATTATGCTGCTGAATACATTTATAATGCATATCGTAATACAAAAACATGTGGTGTTATTGAAGAAGACACTGTATATGGTGTTAAAAAAATTGCAGAACCAATTGGTCTTATCGCAGCAGTTATTCCAACTACAAATCCAACTTCAACTGCAATTTTTAAAACTCTGATTGCTCTTAAAACAAGAAACGCCATCATCATCAGCCCACATCCACGTGCAAAAGGCTGTACAATTGCAGCTGCAAAAGTTGTACTTGAAGCTGCTGTGAAAGCCGGAGCACCAGAAGGTATCATTGGATGGATTGATGTACCAAGTCTTGAACTTACAAACATTGTTATGTCTGAAGCAGATATTATTCTTGCAACAGGTGGTCCTGGAATGGTAAAAGCTGCTTACTCTTCTGGTAAGCCAGCATTAGGAGTAGGTGCAGGAAATACACCTGTTATCATTGATGATACTGCTGATATCCGTCTTGCTGTAAACTCCATCATCCACTCAAAAACTTTTGACAATGGTATGATCTGTGCTTCTGAACAGTCAGTTACGGTTCTTGATTCTGTTTATGACAAGGTAAAAAAAGAATTTGCCTATCGCGGATGCTATTTCTTAAAGGGTGACGAACTTGAAAAAGTACGTAAGACCATTTTAATTAATGGTGCATTGAATGCTAAAATTGTTGGACAGAAGGCCTCTACAATCGCTGCTATGGCAAATGTAAGTGTACCTGAAGAAACTAAGATATTAATCGGAGAAGTAGATTCTGTCGATATCAGCGAGGAATTTGCACACGAAAAACTTTCTCCTGTTCTTGCCATGTATCGTGCAAAAACATTTGATGAAGCTATTGCAAAAGCAGAACAGCTTGTTGCTGACGGAGGATATGGTCACACATCTTCACTGTATATTAATACTGCTGAAAAAGAAAAAATGGAAAAGCATGCAAATGCTATGAAAACATGTCGTATTCTTGTCAATACACCTTCTTCTCAGGGTGGTATTGGTGATCTTTACAACTTTAAACTTACACCTTCTCTTACACTCGGATGTGGATCATGGGGTGGAAACTCAGTTTCTGAAAACGTTGGAGTAAAACATCTTATCAATATTAAAACAGTAGCTGAAAGGAGAGAAAACATGCTCTGGATGAGAACACCTGAAAAAGTTTACTTCAAAAAAGGATGCATGCCTGTTGCATTAGATGAACTTGGTACAATAATGAACAAAAAACGTTGTTTCATTGTAACGGACTCTTTCCTTTATAAAAACGGTTATACAAAAGGTATTGAAGACAAATTAGACCAGCTTGGTATTGTACACACTTGTTTCTCTGACGTAGAACCAGATCCTTCTTTAGCTTCTGCAAGAGCAGGTGCCGCAGCTATGCGTGCATTCGAACCTGATTGTATCATCGCTCTTGGTGGTGGTTCTGCTATGGATGCTGGTAAAATCATGTGGGTACTTTACGAAAACCCTGATGTTGATTTTGAAGACATGTCTATGGACTTCATGGATATCAGAAAACGTATCTACCAGTTCCCAAAAATGGGTAAAAAAGCTTACTTCGTTGCTATTCCTACATCATCTGGTACAGGATCAGAAGTTACACCTTTTGCAATCATCACAGACCAGGATACAGGTGTAAAATGGCCACTTGCAGACTACGAACTTATGCCAAACATGGCAATTGTTGACACTGATAATATGATGAGTGCTCCAAAAGGACTTACAAGTGCTTCTGGTATCGACGTTATGACACATGCGATTGAAGCATATGTATCTGTAATGGCTTCTGATTATACAGACAGCCTTGCATTACAGGCTATCAAACTTGTATTTGATTATCTTCCACGTGCATATAAAGATGGAAATGATGTAGAAGCAAGAGACCACATGGCAAATGCTTCCTGCATGGCAGGTATGGCTTTTGCAAACGCTTTTCTTGGTGTAAATCACTCCATGGCACACAAACTTGGAGCTTTCCACCATATTCCACACGGAATTGCAAATGCTCTTATTCTTACAGATGTAATGCGCTATAACAGTGCTGAAGTTCCAACAAAGATGGGAACATTCCCTCAATACCAGTACCCACACACATTGGCTCGTTATGCTCAAATTGGACGCTTCGTAGGATTAAGCGGAAAAAATGATCAAGAAGTATTTGAAAAACTTCTTGCAAAACTTGAAGAACTTAAAAAAGAAATTGATATCAAACCAACAATAAAGGATTATAATGTAGATGAAGACTATTTCCTTGAGACACTGGATGACATGGTAGAGCAGGCATTCAACGATCAGTGTAC
>JAHHTM010000046.1 GCA_020024675.1 Muricomes sp. | reverse complement strand
TTCACATATAATGAGCAAAAAGAATATGATTCGATAGATGAAGATATTGCAAATCTAGAAGAAAAAATAGAAAGTCTGGATAGGAAAATTTTAGCAAATGCTACAAATTCGGTGAAACTTGCAGAATTGATGCAGGAAAAAGAAGTAGCTGAGCATATATTAGAAGAAAAAATGGAACGATGGGTATATTTGAACGATCTTGCAGAGAAAATTGAAGCTCAGAGACAAAAATAAGAAGCAAGAAAACAAAAGTAAGAAGCAAGATTCTATATTCCAACAAAGAGTGGTTTATGATATAATGTTTTAGAAATGAATTAGGAAAGAGGTGCGTTCTTATGAAAAAACCGGTACTTGTGATTATGGCGGCCGGCATGGGAAGCCGTTATGGTGGATTAAAACAACTTGATCCTGTAGATGAAGATGGACATATTATTATGGATTTTTCTATTTATGATGCCAAAAGAGCAGGATTTGAAAAAGTTGTATTTATCATCAGAGAAGAATATGAAGATGAATTCAAGAAAAGAATAGGTGACAGAATTGGAAAGATTATGGAAGTTGCCTATGTTCATCAAAAACTTGAGAATCTTCCAAATGGATACAAAGTTCCAGAGAATCGTGTAAAACCATTCGGTACAGGTCATGCAATCCTTAGTTGTAAAGATGTAGTAGATGGCCCATTTGCAGTGATCAATGCAGATGATTATTATGGTGTACATGCGTTGGAGGCTATTTATACATACTTGACTGAGCATGAAGATGATGATATGTACCGTTATGCTATGGTAGGGTATCACTTAAAAAATACACTTACAGATAATGGTTCTGTATCTCGTGGCATATGTGAGACGGATGAGAAAGGGTATCTTACAGGTATTACAGAGCGTACACATATCGTGAAATGTGAAGATGGAACAGCATATTCAGAAGATGACGGAAAGACGTACACAAAGATCGATCCTGACTGCATATGCTCATTAAATATGTTTGGATTTACAGCAAGTATGCTGGCAGAACTCGATAAACGTTTCTCACAGTTCCTTGATGAGAATCTTGACACAAATCCATTAAAATGCGAATATTTCCTTCCATCAGTTGTAGGTGAGTTGATCAGTGAGAAGAAAGCGACTGTAAAAGTGCTTGAGTCTACAGACAAATGGTATGGAATTACATACAAAGAAGACAAACAAAGTGTTGTAGATGCAATCATCCGTATGAAAAATGATGGTATATACCCACAACATCTGTGGGACTAAGATTATATACAGAAAGGAAGTAAAAATATGGCAATTTTAGTAGCAGGTGGAGCAGGATATATTGGAAGTCATACATGTGTAGAACTGCTCAACAGAGGATATGAAGTAGTAGTAGTAGACAATCTTTATAATTCAAGTGAAGTATCTCTTGAACGTGTTCAAAAGATCACAGGAAAAAGTTTGAAATTCTACAAAGGAGATATTCTCAACAGAGAAGATTTAGAGCCGATTTTTGAAAACGAGCAGATTGAAACAGTTATCAATTTTGCAGGTTTAAAAGCAGTAGGTGAGTCAGTTGCAAAGCCATGGGAATATTATCATAACAATATTTCGGGAACATTAATCCTTTGTGATGTAATGAGAAAACATGGATGCAAGAATATTATTTTTAGTTCATCAGCAACAGTTTATGGAGATCCTGCTGAAATCCCAATTACAGAGAATTGCCCTAAGGGTGAAATTACAAACCCATATGGACAGACAAAAGGAATGTTAGAGCAGATTCTTACAGATCTTCATGTAGGTGATCCGGAATGGAATGTAATGCTTCTTAGATACTTTAATCCAATTGGGGCACATGAATCCGGAATTATAGGAGAAGATCCAAAAGGAATACCAAATAACCTTGTTCCATATATTGCACAGGTTGCTGTTGGAAAACTGGATTGCCTTGGGGTATTCGGTGATGATTACGATACACATGATGGTACAGGTGTACGTGATTACATTCATGTAGTTGATCTTGCTGTAGGACATGTGAAGGCTGTTGAAAAATTAAATACAAAGGAAGGCAAAGGCGTTCATGTTTACAATCTGGGTACAGGAACAGGTTATAGTGTACTGGATGTTGTCAAAGCATATGAAAAAGCATGTGGCAAACACATTCCATATCAGATTAAACCACGCCGTGCAGGAGATATTGCTATGTGTTACTGTGATGCTACAAAAGCAAAAGAAGAACTTGGCTGGGTAGCTGAACGAGGAATTGATGAAATGTGTGCAGATTCATGGAGATGGCAGTCTCAAAATCCAGATGGATATAGAGATGCAAAATAAGAAAAGAGGGATGAGTTATGGATGAAAGGTTTGTTGATCTTTGTTCCAAAAAGAATTCCAAAGTAAGAATTAAGATCTTAAGTGGACATTATGCTACAAAACATTCACACGTAAATACATATATTGACATGTCTACAGTTAAAACGAGACATAACAATGCAAGAGAAACTGCAAGAACTTTGGCGGCAGAGTATCTTACAAATACGATGGTTGATACAATTGTATGCTTGAAAAATACGCAGGTGATCGGTACTTTTATGGCAGAGATGTTAGCAGGTACCAGTGCATCACTTAGTGGAGGTAATAATATATCTGTTGTTACACCAGAGTTTGATTCTACGGGACAGATCTTATTTAGAGACAATAATCAGAGAATGATCGAGGGAAAACAGGTACTTATTTTAACAGATTCTATGTCTACAGGAATGATGGCTGTACAGGCTATTGATTCTATTCTGTATTATGGTGGGAAAGTCTGTGGCATTTGTTCTGTTTTCAGCGCAATTTCAAAAGTAGCAGGTATGGAGGTTAAGACGATTTTTACATCTTCAGATTTGCCAAATTACAAAGTGTATGCACCACAAGACTGTAAGCTGTGTAAAGAAAGTGAGAAAATAGACGGACTTATCAATGGATTTGGATATGCAAAACTTTAAATAATATTAAAACACCCTTCAGAGATAACTGAAGGGTGTTTTTATGACTTGGTTCATGTATAAAAAAAGCATCCATCTGACGGGAATGGATGCTTTTAAAAATTCTATAATAAAAAATTAAGCAATCTCGTTTACAGCTTTTGATAAACGGGAAATCTTTCTAGCAACTGTGTTCTTGTGGTAAACACCTTTAGAACCAGCTTTTGTGATCTCAACGATAGCAGCTTTTAATGCAACTTTTGCAGCCTCAGCGTCTTTTGCGAGAACAGCAGCGTCAACCTTCTTTACAGCTGTCTTAACTTTTGATCTGATTGCTTTGTTTCTAGCAGCCTTTGTTTCGTTTACTAAAATTCTTTTTTTAGCAGATTTAATGTTAGCCAATCTGTACACCTCCAAAATATATCTTAAATTCAAATTGTTATTGTGCTTCCGTTGATGCGGACACGGACACGGACGTTTCAACGGAACATACTCATTCATTTTAAGGTAAGCATGGTATATTGTCAATACATATTTCCTAAAATATTGTAAAAAATAGAAATAAATGCAAATATTTAAAGGAAAGGTGATGATTTATAAGATGTTAGACAGATATAGTGTCAGAACAGATTTGGCGTTGGAGGAAAAAGAACGATTTGAATCAGATCATGTTGAAGTCCCAGGGGTGATTTTAGAAGAAGATTATGATGCCCAAAGTGAAATCCGTATTACTAAAGTAAAGATCGAAACGGAAAATGGTGCAAAAATCATGGGAAAGCCGGCAGGCACATACCTAACAATGGAAGCACCCAATATGTCTGTTCCAGATGAGGATTATCACAGAGAAATCTCAAAGAAGGTAGCAACATATCTCAACAAATTAATGGAGGGGATGGAACTTCCAGACAGGCAGGATCTGTCAGTCCTTATTGTAGGACTTGGGAATCGTCAGGTAACTCCAGATGCTCTTGGTCCAAATGTGGTAGACAACCTTGTTGTGACAAGACATATTGTAAAAGAGTATGGGAAATATGCAATGGGAATGGAGCATGCGAATCAGGTCAGTGCAATTGTACCTGGAGTTATGGGACAGACGGGTATGGAGTCTGTTGAGATTATAAAAGGAGTGGTTGACCAGATAAAACCAGACCTCATCATTGCTGTAGATGCACTAGCTGCAAGAAACACAAGAAGATTGCACAGAACCATTCAAATTGCTGATACCGGAATTCATCCAGGAGCAGGTGTGGGAAATCATAGAAGTGGATTAAATAAAGAAACGCTAGGGGTTCCAGTTATTGGCATTGGGGTGCCTACCGTAGTAGATGCAGCAACGATTGTGAGTGATACAATGGAAAATCTTATTCATTCAATGGAAGAATCACAGATTTTAAAAGGAGTGGGGGAAGCTTTAAGTACCTATAATGAAGCAGAAAAATATGAACTTATAAAAAAATTAATTTCTCCACATTTAAACGGAATGTTTGTTACACCAAAGGATGTAGATGAAATGATCAAACAGATCAGCTTTACGATTTCAGAAGCTATGAATATACTTTTTAACAGCGAAGTACCGGCATAAATGTAACAAGCTGCCCATATATATGAAAAAGAATAAAAAACATATTTTTACGGGCAGCTGTTTTTACAAGAATATGAAAGAAGGCATGGTATGAAACGCACAGTAATCATAGGAATTGAACTTTTGATACTAGGAGCTCTTATTATAAAACCGATACATACAGAGGCAGGCCAAAGAAAAGGAGAATTTTTTTTGCATAAAAGTCAGAAGTATTTACAGCAAACTGCGGAAAAAATGTATATGCCAGGTTTTGCATATCAGGAAAAAGGAAAGGAAGAAAAAAAGGAAGGCTGGATGAAGAAAAAAACCATGGAATTTATTCCAGTGGCAGGTTATGTGGAGTATAAAAATAAGACACAGCCAGATATGGAAGATGAAGAAACGATTGCAAAGATATTGGAAGAGCAGGCAAATGATGAAAATAGTATCGATGAAAATGGAAATCTTGTGGGAGATGATTCTCTAGAAAGATTAGAAAATTTAGTGGCACAAGATAACTCGCCAATTGATATGTCGATAGAACGTCTTAGAGATTTTAATTATTTGATGAGTACATTTTATACAGTGGATAGTTCTACTATGGCAGATCCACAGCAGTTTAATGTAGATCAGCTTCTTGGAAAAAGTATGAAGATTGATACCAATACAAAAGGACCAAAAGTATTGATTTATCATACTCATTCTCAGGAAGCGTTCGTGGATTCTGTGCCGGGAGATCCATCTACTACCATTGTAGGAATAGGGGATTATCTTTGTGAACTGTTAAATCAAAAAGGAATCGAGACGATACATGATCGAGGAGTGTACGATATTATAGATGGAAAACTTGATCGAAGTATGGCATATGAGGTTTCCATGGAAGCAGCACAGGCACTCTTAGATGCAAATCCAAGTGTTGAAGTGATCATAGATCTTCATAGAGATGGAGTGGCAGAAGGAACACATCTTGTGACAGAAGTAAACGGAAAGCCAACTGCAAAAATTATGTACTTTAATGGTCTTAGTAAAACAAGAATAAATGGAGAAATCAACTATCTGTCTAATCCGTATATCCAGGATAATCTTGCAATGTCTCTTCAAATGGAGCTTGCCACAGAAAAAATGTATCCGGGTTTTGCCAGACGCATCTATCTTAGAGGATATAGGTATAACCAGCATTTATTACCGAAAGCATTGTTAATAGAGGCGGGAGCGCAGACAAATACCGTTCAGGAAATGAAAAATGCCATGGAAGCTCTTTCGGATGTTTTACAGTATGTTTTGACGAAATAATTCGTTTGTTGAACCCTTTATAGAACTGTGATAAGATAAGGGGTATGTATAAAGAGGAGAATGGATATGGGAAATAAAAATACGTATGATGCAGACAGTATTGCGGTACTGGAAGGACTGGAAGCAGTTAGAAAACGACCGGGTATGTATATCGGAAGTGTTTCAACAAAAGGATTGAATCACCTTATTTATGAGATTGTAGATAATGCAGTAGATGAACATCTGGCAGGATTTTGCTCTAAAATTCAGGTAACTCTTGAAAAGAACGGCTCAGCGACCATAGAAGATGATGGACGAGGTGTTCCGGTTGGAATGCACAAAAAAGGTGTATCTGCAGAGCGTATTGTATATACGACCCTTCATGCAGGAGGTAAATTTGACGATTCATCCTATAAAACAAGTGGTGGACTTCATGGGGTAGGTTCTTCTGTTGTAAACGCACTTTCTACCTATATGGATGTACAAGTTAGTCGTGAAGGTGCAATTCATCACGACAGATTTGAACGAGGTGTTCCAGTAATTGAATTGGTGGATGGATTACTTCCAATTATTGGAAAAACACGAAAGACTGGAACAAAGGTCAATTTTCTTCCGGATGACACAATTTTCGAGAAAACAAAATTTCGCGCTGAAGAAGTAAAAAGTCGTCTTCATGAGACCGCTTATTTAAATCCAAATCTGACAATTATTTTTGATGATAAAAGAGCCGGGACAGAGGAACACATCGAATATCATGAGCCAGATGGCATTATTGGATTCATTAAAGATCTGAATCATAAAAAAGAGGTAATTCATGAGCCGATTTACTTTAAAGGCGAGGCGGATGGAATAGAAGTAGAAGTTGTTCTTCAATATGTCAATGAATTCCATGAAAATGTGCTTGGATTCTGTAATAATATTTATAATGCAGAAGGTGGGACACACCTTACAGGATTTAAAACTACATTTACTACACTTATGAATCAATATGCGAGAGAAATCGGTATTTTAAGAGAAAAAGATTCCAACTTTACTGGAGCTGATATAAGAAACGGAATGACCGCGATTGTATCGATTAAGCATCCGGATCCACGATTTGAAGGACAGACGAAAACAAAACTTGATAATCCAGATGCGGCGAAAGCTACGGGAAAAGTGACAGGAGATGAGATGGTCCTGTATTTTGACCGAAATATTGATACTTTAAAGAAGGTACTCTCGTGTGCAGAAAAAGCTGCGAAGATCAGAAAAACGGAAGAAAAGGCGAAAACCAATCTTCTTACAAAACAAAAATATTCTTTTGACAGTAATGGAAAATTATCAAATTGTGAAAGCAGAGATGCTAAGAAATGTGAGATTTTCATTGTAGAGGGAGATTCGGCAGGTGGTTCTGCAAAATCAGCAAGAAACCGTATGTATCAGGCAATTCTTCCGATCCGTGGAAAAATTCTCAATGTGGAAAAGGCAAGTATCGATAAAGTTCTTGCCAATGCAGAAATAAAGACGATGATCAATGCTTTTGGTTGTGGCTTTTCAGAAGGGTACGGAAATGATTTTGATATTACAAAACTTCGATATGATAAGATTATTATTATGGCAGATGCAGATGTAGATGGTGCTCATATTTCAACACTCCTTCTTACATTGTTTTATAGATTTATGCCAGAACTAATTTATGAAGGACATATTTATATTGCGATGCCACCTCTTTATAAAGTGATGCCGAAGAAGGGAAGAGGAAAAGAAGAATATCTTTATGATGATAAAGCACTGGAAAAATACAGAAAAACGCATGAAGGTGGGTTTACGCTTCAGCGGTACAAAGGACTTGGAGAGATGGATCCGGATCAGTTATGGGAAACAACATTGAATCCGGAAACAAGACTTTTGAAATTGGTAGAAATAGAAGATGCACGTATGGCATCCGGCGTAACTGAAATGTTGATGGGAACGGAAGTCCCGCCTAGAAGACAATTTATTTATGAAAATGCCACAGATGCAGAGTTAGATATATAAACAGGAGACCTAAAGAATGAATAGTAGTGAATCACAGATCATCAGGACCGAATATTCTGATGTTATGAAAAAATCATACATAGATTACGCTATGAGCGTAATTATTGCAAGAGCGCTTCCAGATGTCAGAGATGGCCTGAAACCTGTTCAAAGAAGAACGCTCTATGATATGTATGAGCTTGGAATACGGTATGACAAACCATATAGAAAGTGTGCGAGAATTGTGGGAGATACTATGGGTAAATACCACCCACATGGAGACAGCTCGATTTATGAAGCACTGGTTGTTATGGCACAGGAATTTAAAAAAGGCATGGTATTGGTGGACGGACATGGAAATTTTGGCTCCATAGAAG